>CAOKHR010000033.1 GCA_948468325.1 uncultured Lachnospiraceae bacterium
GAAACATCAAAATACAACAAATCTCCAAGTTCCCCTGTTTCTATCATTTTCTTAATATACCGGATAATCGGATGAAATACCATAATATGATCTACATGAAGCATAACGCCGTACTGTTCACTCAGTCTGCCGAGTGTATCAGCCTGTTCTGTTGATGTTGCCAATGGTTTTTCCATAAATAAATGTTTTTTCTTCGCCAACAGCTCCATGGCAATCGGATAACTTGCATTCTGACGCAAAGCAATAGCAAAAGCATCTACCTCATCAATCAACTCATGATAATCCGTAACATATTTGACACTGTCGCCATAAATCTTGCGCGCCCGATTCAGATTATTCTCATCCAAATCACAAATTGCATACAAATTTGCTTTTTTTGTTCTGTTCAGATTCTTTGCGATATTTGGTCCCCAATAACCAAATCCGATTAAAGCTATATTCATATTATTTTTCCTCCGTTAATTTGACAAAATCCAATTATATATACTAACCTAAGATCCATAATAAATCAAGTAATATTATCATCTCAATTCTATTTTCTTATACAAATCTCTTCCACCAGATCCGACAGCCTCTTTATAATCACATCCCACTGATAATTTTCTGCTACATATGTCTGGCCGTTCTTTCCCATTTTTTTACATATGTCTGCATGACTCATCAAATAATCCATGCAGCCTTCAAATTCATAAAAATTCTGATAATAAAGACCTCCGTTGCTCCTTACGCAATGCCCTTTTACTACTTCACATTTTCCATTGACCAGCACCGGCTTTCCTATCTTCATTGCTTCTAAAACTACCATTGACAGGCTTTCAAACTGTGACGGCAGAACCAAAAATTCACATGCCGCCAATCCGTTAAACTTGTCCTCGTCCGACACAAAGCCAAGACTTATGATGTCCTTTGTATCCGGCACGCGGATAATTTCTTTTCCCATTAAAACCAGTTTTAAATCTCCGCCGTTTCTTTTCTTATATTCTTTAAAATAAGTAAAAAGATCTTTGCATCCTTTATGCTCGTCTATTCTGCCTATATAGATAACAAATTTTTCCAGGCCATATTTTTGCCGAAATGCCTCCGCCGAAATATCAGTCGGAACTTCCACTCCCACGCCGCCGTAACCGTCATTGTTCGGTATGGATTTTACCTGAAATTTTTTTTCCACAAATTCTTTTTCTTCCTTTGTCTGATAAAATATACCCCGTGGCAGCTGAAACATCTGCCGGAAAATATTTAAATAAATCGGCGTTTCATCATGTGCCGTCGGAATTAAAATGGATTTGTCATATACCTCCTGTATGCCAAAATACGTAGTATAATAAAGATAGGTAAAAAAGACAAATACATCATAATCTTCTTTGTGTTCTTTGATATATTCTACCAGTTCAACGGAATAAGGCCCCTGCTTTTTCATCCAGAGTTCTTCCTCTTCTTTTGTGGATTTCCCCTGCAGCACCTTTTCTGAAAGCCGGTTAAACTCCTTATTATTCCGCGGTTCTTTTACCGAAAAGCGCCTTACCAAAACGCCGTTTACTGTCTCCCTGTTTTGTGTATACTCATCTTTCCAGGTAACATAGTCAACTGCCTTTGTCGTAAGTATTTCAACCTCATAGTTTTCATTCATGTGCTCCGCCAGCTGACGGCACTCTAACTCCGCTCCGCCGTTTACTTCCAGTCCATATCTTTGCACCACAAAAGCAATTTTTCTCATCTCTTATCCCCGCCTATTCACCCGCACATTGTTTAAAAAATTCCGTATACCGTTTCACAATCGTCGGCCAGCTGAAATTATCCATCACATATTTACGGCCGTTTTCTCCCATAACTCCGGCAGTCTCTTTGTGCTCCAATATATAATTTACACATGCTTCAAACTCATAGAAATCATAAAAATATAATCCGCCGTTTGATTCCGAAACAAACCCTTTCGTCACTTCACATCCTCCGTAAACAATAACAGGCCTGCCGCAAAGCCAGCTTTCCATAATAATCAGAGAAAAGCTTTCAAACCTGGAAGGATTGCAGAGCATTTCAGCCGCACTGTATGCATCATATTTGTCCTGAATGGGAACAAATCCCAAATCCAGTACGTCATGCTTTAAATCTTTGGGTATTTGAATGCTTCCTCCGCCAATTAATATGAGTTTCAAATCTAATCTGTTTCTTTTTTTGTATTCGCCAAAATATTTAACCAGTGTATCAACATTTTTTCCGGCTTCTTTTCTGCCTGCATAAATAATAAAAGGATCGTCTATCTTATATTTTTTTCTAAAATTATCAGCATTTGAGCTTATATCTGTATACAACCCTTCTCCCAACACCTCATTTTTTACCTGTGATAAACTATATATTTTATTTGCCAGCACAGATTCTGCTTTTGAATGAAAAATCATTCCCTTTATACCGGAATATCTCTCTTTGAACCGCCTCATATAAGCATAGCTTTCATCATGCAGACATGGAATCATAACTGCCTGATCCGGACATTTTTCACAGCCGTAATACGTCGTTCCAAACATATACGGTATAAATACAAACAAACTATACGCATCCTTTTGTTCTTCCATATATTGGTACAGACGCGGACTGTTGACCATTTCTTTTAAGTACAGATCTTCTTCTTCTATTGTCACCGGAAGGTTTTTCATGAACTTATAATTTATCTGATCAAACCTTTTTGTATCGCGTTTTCTTACCTGAAATCTTCTTACCAGAACGCCGTTTATTTCTTCCGTTCCTTCCGGATAAAAGTTAGTATTCCAATCACTGTTAAATTTCTCTACACAGGTCGTTAAAACTTCCAAATCCACATGATTTTCCGCCAAATGTTCCGCCAGTCCCCGCAGTTCCATCTCTGCTCCGCCCGGAATATTTGCTCCATACCACGGCGTCACGAATCCTATTTTTTTCATCCTATAAATCCTTTCAAATTACTTATAATTTGTTCCCTGATTTTCTCATAAGAAAATTCTTCCAGCCTGACGTTCTGCTGCGCGATGACTTTCTCTCTCAATTCTTTATTTTCCACAAGCATATGAATCATTTCTGCAGCCACACGGCAGTCTTTCTCATATAGTTTAAGACCCGCATACCCCAGCGTTTCCTTTACTCCCGTAAAGGCATATGCAACAATCGGCACCTGAAAACACATAGCTTCCAGTAATGGTATGCAAAAGCCCTCATGCTCGCTCATACACAAAAAAACATCCGCCAGCCTATAGTAAGAGAGTATCTCGTCAAACTTAATATGCCCTGTAATATAAACGTCTGTGAGTTCCAGACGCTTAATATAACCGCATAACCTCTCATAATAAGCTTCGCTGCCCTGATAAGATCCAACCAGAAAAAGCCTTGCCTTGGGCTGTATATATTTTTTATAGTAATAAAATGTCAAAATCACATCTTCCTGTTTTTTATTTGGAGCAATTCTTCCTACAAATACAAAATTTACAAAATCATCCTCATATTTCTTTAAAACCGTCTTATCCGGTTCCCTTTTATAATCATCAAACGGTATCACAATAGGCACAACATCTATCTTGCATCGGTATCCGGCTTCCAATAACTCCTGCTTATTATACTCAGAATCTGCCCAGCAGTAATCGGCCACATCACGAAGTTTGTGAATCCCCGCCCTTCCTCTCTCACAAAGACGATATGCGTTCCGGCTGTACTGCCTGAAAAAATGGGCAGGCGTCACATTGTGATATACTACTAATTTTCTGCCGAAATACCCGCTTAATTTATCATTCAGGACAGTGCCTGTTGACAGATGATAAATCATAATATCTGTCGGATTCAGCTCTGGCATTTTTTCAACTTTTTCTGCCAGGCCTTTCTTTATTCTTGAATCAATATTTTCTGCATATATTTTTGTCTTATAACCCATTTCTTTTATAATCTGATCGATTGCGATAACATCATTTCCCACTCCGTCTCCATAAGAGAGAGTAGGCAGCAATTGTATGATTCTCATTTTCTCTCCCAAATTAACATTTCTCTTTCAATTCTTTTAACTCTTTTTCCAGCTGTTCTATTTTGATTTTATATTTTTCCATTTCGGAAATATACTCACTGACCTGATTCATGCACTTTAAGTTACTGACATTATAGGCATTCTGAAAATCTACAAGCGGAGCAACAATAAATCTTGTCATTTTTCGTATCACTTTTTTGATAAATACGGAAATTGGATTTCCTCCTGCAATCGGAACATGAAATGATGTTGTACAATTACCGTCCAAAAATTCCAGTTCATTTATAAATTCGTCACTGTTATATCCGGTTCCGATTTTGAGAACGGAATTTTTCATTTCAATTTCCTCAAAACTGACAGGCACTTTATCATAACCTCTGTCTTTAATGTTCTGTCTGATTTCTTTCATAATCTCTTCTATATTAATATTTTCACTCATTTTAGTAACCCCATCTTTCTTCCAATGCTTTCCTGTCTATAAATATAGAATTTATTCCGGTAAACGCATACTCTTCATAGCCGGATGACAGCATCAGCTCTAATACATCCCTGCGCTTATCGTGCAGAGCTATTTGATTTGAATATTCTATCATCTCAACCACAATCAATAACGGCCTGTATTTTGAAAAATCAAGAGAACTGAGAATTTCAAAATCTTTTCCTTCTATATCAACAGAGCAAATAACCGGCGCTTTTGAAAAATATTTCTCCATAATTGTATTAATCGTAATCGTCTGAACACAAACCTTAGATTTTACCTGTATGTCCGGATTGATTTTTTGGATTTCTGCAACGGCATCCATATCCGGTGTTGATAAACCGTCATCTGTCATGATAACAAACTCTACCTGTTTCCCATCTTCTGTATCTACGCAATTATTTAAAATAATGTCTCCCGAGCGATATTTTTTCAAATCCGGAATCAATTCCGGATTGGCTTCCACAAGAACTCCCCGTGCTCCCCGCGTATAAAAAAAGTTTGTATTACTTCCTTCTATGGGACGGTTTGCGCCTAAATCCAAATAATCACAATCCTCTAACGGAATCTGTAATTTTGAAACAATATATGCTAATATGGCATCTTCTCCGCTCTGAGAATTTGTTTTCTTATCCAAAAAATTAAATTTTTTAAGACGGCCGCCTTCTTCCCCTAAGCCACTGCCTTCCTGGCTGATCTGTACCAGCAAACGTTCCATCCCATTAAACCTCTCACGATAGGACGCCAGCAATTTTTCAATCTTATCAAGACGTTCCTGATTCTGTTTGATTTTTATTTTCTCACCGGCATAATCATCAGCGATTAAATGCTCTATAGAATCCAGCCTCTTCTGGTTTTGCATTATCTTTATTTTTTCACCGTTGTATTCTTCTGACAATACGCTTTTTAGATTTTTTAACATAACCGACATCATTCCTACCTCCGATACCTGCTGCTTTTATTCTAAGTAACCTCTCCATAACTTCTCTTCGCTAACTGCTCTCCGTCTACAATCCAGTAATTGTCAAGTCTGCAAATCCCGACATCCTTTTTATTTGCCGTTATTACAAACGGAGTTACATTTCTAATATCATCATACCTTATTCCGTCTTCTGAATGCATTGCCACATCCAGCATATATTTCCCGGGTAAAAGGCAGTTGTTTTTTATAATAATCTGTACCCTCCCCTTTTGTCGGGCCTGCACAAGCGTATCATGCTCAATCAATGTATTTGTTCCATATACATGTATTCCGTCGTCCCTGAATATTCCTATGCCAAAATTCACATCCAAACCCTGTTTATTGCAATGATATTCCATTTGAACAACAAAGGACTCTCCTGTCTTATATACCGTTTTCTCCACACCGTCTTCCGTCATCAGTTTGACATCCGTAAATTCTGCTTCTTTATTTCCGATACGAATTGATAAAGGGCTGCAGAATGCAGGTAATTTCTCATCGTTATTTTTATTTAAAACTGACTGACTGCCGGATGCACTGCCGATTTCTTTTTTCTTTAAACGCTGCTCTTCCATTGTATTTAAATAATTCTCATGTACATATTTCGGAATACCCTCGTCGACAATTTTTCCCTCGTTAATCCATATGCTTTTATCACAAATCTGCTCAATCTGGGAAAATGCATGCGATACAATTACAATTGTGGTACCTTTTCTTTTAATCTCCTTTAACCGTTCAAAACACTTTGTCTGAAAGTTAACATCTCCAACTGCCAGTATTTCATCAATCAGCAATATATCTGCATTTACATTAATCGCTACCGAAAACGCCAGCCGCATATACATGCCCGAAGAATATGTCCGTACCGGATTGTCTATAAATTGTTCCAGTTCGGAAAAAGCAATAATATCTCCCAGCCTCTTATCAATCTCGTGCTTTGTCAGCCCAAATATAGATGCATTGATATAAATGTTCTCCCTGCCGCTCATATCCGGATGAAAACCCGCGCCAAGTTCAATCAGGCTGGATACCCTGCCGCGCATTTCAATCGTGCCGCTGTCTGGATACATTATTTTTGTCAGCAGCTTTAATGTCGTGCTTTTTCCACATCCGTTATGTCCGATTAATCCAATGGCCTCACCTTTCTTCACTTCAAAACTAATCCCGTTTAACACACTTCTCTCTTCATAGGCTCTGCGTTTACGAAACAATATTTTTTCTTTCATTGTGTGGCCTTTATCCAGATAAATCCTGAAAAATTTTGTTATATTATGGACTTCAATCGCGTTTTCTTCTTTCATTATAATTCCTCCACAAAATGTTTCTGCAGCCGGTGAAATGTAACCCATCCGATTATCAAAACGATGATGCCAATGATAACCGCGCTTAGTAATGTATTTAATTCAGGAATATTTCCATAATACAGAATATCACGATAAGCTTCTATTACAGGAGTCATTGGATTTAAATGGAAGATAAACCTCACCTTCTGTGGAGCCATATCAATCGCATACATTACCGGAGTTAAAAACTGCCATGCCATAGCTACAATTCCAAGAATATATTCCATATCTCTAAAATATACTGTTATGGCAGATGTCAGCATCGCCATTCCCAAAGCAAGGATAAATTCGACAATCATAATAACCGGAAGATATAATATTGCTGTCAGATTTATGGTATGTCCCGAAAAAATCAGCACGCCGAATATCACGATAAAACTAAGCAGCATGTTTACAAACTGACTGGTAACATACGATATTGGCAGCACTTCTCTTGGAAAATAGATTTTCTTTACCATATCCTGCTGTGCCCATATACAACTGGCTCCTCCGGATAAAGAAGTACTGAAAAAAATCCATGGCACAAGAGCAACAAAAAGAAAAAGATAATAATCTTTTATTCCTGCCCGCATAATTACAGAAAAAACCATTGTATAAACCGCAAGCTGAAGCAATGGATTTAAAAATGTCCATAAAAATCCAAGCGCCGACCCTTTATATCTGCCCTTCAAATCTCTTTTTACTAATGAAAATATCATTTCCCGATATAAATATAATTCTTTTAACCTGTTAAACATTTTATCAACCGCCCCAGTTTTCTAAGTATACTGCATTAAAATCCCGTACTGCATATCTTTTTACTGTCATCCTATCATCCGAACTAATTTTTCTTCAATACTCTCCCACTGATAATTCTTTTCAACATAATCTTTTGCCTTCTGCCTTATATTCGCATAATCATCCTCTGTCATATACAAAAGCCGCTGCATGCAATGTTCAAATTCCTTAAAATCATGATAATACACCGCCCCGCCGCTCTTTTTGCAATGCCCTTTTAATACCTCGCAGTTTCCGTTCACAATCCCCGGCACGCCAAGCGCCATTCCTTCTAACAGTGCAATCGACAAACTCTCATACAAAGACGGCAGCCATAAATATTTTGCTCCGGCAATTCCGGCATATTTGTCTTCTTCCGATACAAACCCCAGATAGTCTATATCAGGATGCTCCGGAATGTTTAACACACTCTTTCCGATTACAACCAGCTGTATCGCATCTTCCCTGTGAAGCTCCTTGTACTTCTGAAAAAAAGCAAACATCTCGTCACATTTTTTTCCGGAATCCACTCTTCCGGCATAAATCAGATATTCTTTCTCTATCCTGTATTTTTTGCAAAAATCACTGACAGCTTTTTTTTTGCCGCTCTCTTCTTTCAGATTCTCCGGAATATCAATCCCAACACCCAAAACATCATGCAGAATCATTTCATTGCGGAATTTTCCCTGTACAAATGTTTTTTCTTCTTCCGTTAAATAAACAATACCTCTCGGACTATTAAATATTTCTTTATAAACCGGAAAATAAATACAGGATTCATCATGTGCCGTAGGGACTAAAATTGCTTTCTCTTTTGCCTCCGGCAGTCCCATTGCCGTTGTATAATATAAATACGTCACAAAAATAAATGTGTCATATTCATCCAAATGTTCTCTGATAAAAGAAACCAGTTCCGGCACAAACGGCCCCTGCTCTTTTACCCAGTACCGGTCCATCCAGTGGATTCCCAGCCGGCAGAACAACTCTGCCAGTTTGTTGATGATGCGGAATTTTAAAACTCTGCGGGGACGTTCGACCGGAAAGCGCCTGACTTTTATTCCGTTAACAGTTTCCTCTCCCGCCGCGTAGTACGGCTCCCATGTGTCGTAATTCAATGCCGTCGTGGTAAGGACCTCTATATCATAGTATTTATCTAAATGCTCTGCCAGTAATCTTGCGTAATATTCGGAACCTCCGTTTACTTCCAGTCCGTAACGCTGATTAATGATTGCTATTTTTTTCATTTCTTTTCCAATTCCCCGTAAATTTCCGCCAGACGTTTTTTCATAAGCCCTGCAATCCGCTCCATGCTAAGGAGTTTTTGGATATGCTCTCTGGCATTTACTGCCATCTGCTGATAATATTCTTTATCTTCATACAGCTTCTGCATATATGCCGCAGCCTGCACGATGTCCGGGTCTGCCCAGCAATTCCCTGCTTTAAACGGCGGCATATCTTTTTCTATTACCGTCATTTTATAATCTACCATGCACCCAACTTCTGCATTCATAAATTCCGTATTGGAAGACCAGTTTGTCGCAATGACAGGCGTCCCAAGCAGCATTGCCTCCGCCAGCACCAGACCGAAGCCCTCCGCACGGTGGAGAGAAACTACCGCATCCACACACTTCGTCAGGCTGTTGATATGGTCGCGGTCCAAAGTTTCTTTCATCAAATAAACATTTGTGTATTCATCTAACAATGCACCGATTTTCTCTTCATCCTCTTTTGTGAAATTATTGACTTTAATTACGAGTCCGACTTTGTCATTTTCTTTTGGAAATGCAGATTTGAATGCCTTTAAAACGCCCACCGGATTTTTCCTTTCCATGCCGCTGCTGTGGTCATACATCATTAAAAACAAAAACTTATCCTCCGGAAGTCCGAAATCAGACCGTCCAAATTCCCTTTGCATAGATACTTCCACATGATAGGGCATACATCTGACCGGAAGCGGCGTTTTTTTGCGGATGGCGCTGCAAATAAATTCTGAAGGCGCCCAAATCTCGTCCAGACAATGAAAGCACGGCGTCCATTCATCCGGAAATTCTTCCAGCTCCCATAACCAGTACGCAATATTATAACGGTAATCCCAGGCGGACTTGTCCATCTGCAGATAAGTAATGCCCATTTCGTATGGATTGATATGAATCAGGTTGATGTCGTATGGCAAATCCCGGCTGATTTTCGCATCCCATGACGTATCTCCTGTTTTTTGCGTCCCAAGCTGTGTATACTGGTATACGCTCATCTTCGTATCTGTCTGCATAAGCGCAGACGCGACAAGGCGACAGCTCTGGCCCAGACCTGTCTCCGCTTTGATATTTCCAATGAGATTTACCCCTTTTTTATAACGGCCCGTCTCATATGGGATAATATTCATATCATTCAGCTTTCCAAAGCTGTCCGAAATCATTTTTCCTTTCATCTTCCGCAGCACCTTTACAGGAACTGCCTTAAGCAGGATGGGCTTGAATAAATCGGCAATATGCAATATAAATTTTGATACAGCGTTCATTCGTTTTCTCCATATCCGATACTTACATAAATTCCCATTAACTTTCTAAGTATACTTCATCCATAGTATTTATGCAACTTTTTATTCACACAACTCCCGGTAAAGCGCCAGCACTCCATCTAACATATCTTTCATCTGATAACATTCTTTGACACGCATTCTCGCTTTTTTCCCCATCTTTTCTCTCTCATCCGGGTGGCCTGCCATCCAGTTCATGGCGTCTGCCAGTCCTTTCGCATCTTCCGGTTCCACGGTCAGCCCTGTTTCTTTATGAATACTCACATAAGGAACCCCGCCTGGAAGATTTGTATTGATGACAGGCTTTTCATAAGACATTGCCTCTGTCTGTACCAGTCCAAATGCTTCGCTTCTCGCTATCGACGGCAGTACAAATACGTCGCACTCCGCAAAATTCTCCGCTAACACTTCATCACTGACATTTCCCAGAAAATGCACACGCTCTGTAATCCCATACATTCTCGTCAGTTCCTTTAATTCCTCTTCCATTACTCCGTCGCCAATCATTACAAGTTCGGCATTTTTTACCGTACGAAATGCTTCTAAAAGGACTTTGCACCCTTTATAATACACAAGGCGCCCCACAAACAAAAAACGGACCGGTCTGCTTTCTTCTTTCTTTTTCTCCTCTTTTTTCTTCAAAACCCACTGGTCTGCTTTTTTTTCAATTTCCGGATTCACGCCATATGGAATAATCCGGCATTTATCTTTATATGGCCCAAGATAAGCAGAACCGTCTATATGCCCCTGCGTTGCCACAATAATTGCATCTGCGCGTTTTAAAAAAAGCTCCATAAACGGCCTGTAGAAAAGCATCATTTTCTTCTGGCGGACAACATCGCTGTGCCACCAGACTACCACTTTGCCTTTGTAGCCGGAAAGCAGGCCTGCCACATCCCCAATCGGAAACGGCATGTGAAAATGCAGTATATCGCAGTTTTTGGATAAAATTTTTAAATCCCTCATAAATTTCACCGACAGCGGCATATTTCCAAGCATCCCAAAACTGCCGGAACGATGCACCTTAACGCCATGGATGACTTCCGTCACATCTTCTTTTTTCTCATTGCACACCAAAACGCGCATGGCCGTCTTATCCACGAGGCCCTCCGCAATCTGCTGCACTACCTTTTCCACCCCGCCGGTAAAGGGATAGTATAACTTATTGACCTGTAATACTCTTAATTTTTTCATCGCAATTCCTTATCTTTCCGTTTTCTGTATTGCCTCACAGAAATTTTTTACCTGATAACTTCTGACACTTTCCCCTTTTTCGTAGCAGCAGTTTCCAAATACTTTCCCAAGTATACTGCTCTTTTTTGCGAATAACCGAATCGGCCTGTCCAAAAAAGGCAGTGCCCATGTATGTTTCCCATGTGCTTTCCGGATTTCTCTTACCAGTTCTGTTGTATTGACATATTCCGCATCCTGCGGACAAATAACGCAAAAACTTTCTGTCTCATCCAAAAGCTTCTGCCGGATGCATTCGCATAAATTTTCAATATAGATCATGCTGCGCTTATTTTCTACTTTGGGAAAAACGGGCAGGAAATTTGCCAGCCGGGCCAGCTTCCCGTAATTCCCCGGGCAATCCGGTCCATATACCATCGGAGGCCTGAAAACACTGACCCGGAAACTTTCATCTGCCAGTTTTTTCAGACCCCGCTCCGCTTTTAATTTGCTTTTTCCGTATAAAGTAACAGGCTTTGGAGAAGCTTCTGCCGCTATCATCCTGCTTTCCTCTCCATATACCGCCATCGTGCTTAAAAACAGAAACTGCTTTACACCTTCTGCTTTCGCTTTTTTTGCCACCTGATAAGGCAGCAGCGAATTGACTTCATGATACAGCTGTCTCATGTCAGGCTGTTCCTTTTTGTGGACGACAGCCGCGGCATGAAGCACAGCGTCATAGTGGCTGAAATCTTTCTGTTTCCATGCGCCGTCTCTGGCGCCGGTTAATGTTATCTTTACATCAGGCGCACAGTCTGCCATATAATCCCGAAATGATGTACCTATATAACTGTGTTCGCCGATGACCAGAATTTGTTTCATCTTAATTTGCTCCTTTGAACTGACTTTTTCTTTTCCATTTCTCCGGTTCCGCCTTCTACAACGCCGTTTGCGCAAATTACGGATAAAAACGTACCCAGAAGACATCTGGCGTCAAAGCGGAAACTAATATGCTTTACATATATGCCGTCCAGCCTTGCCTTAACCGGAATTTCCAGTTCATCCCGTCCGTTAATCTGCGCCCATCCGGTAAGTCCCGGCAAAACATCGTTTGCCCCGTATTTTTCCCGTTCCGCAATCAAATCATCCTGATTCCAAAGCGCAGGCCTTGGACCTACAAAGCTCATGTCTCCTTTTAAGATATTAAGCAGCTGCGGCAGTTCATCCAGAGAAAATTTCCTTAAGAAATGTCCCATTTTCGTGATATACTGTTCCGGATTGGCAAGCAGATGTGTCGGAATATCTTTTGGCGTATCTATCCGCATCGTACGGAATTTATAAATCCAGAAATATTTCTTATGAATCCCCACTCTCTTCTGCTTAAATAAAATAGGCCCCCTGCTGTCTGATTTAATGGCGATACATAAAACCAGAAAGACAGGCGATAAAACAATACAGGCTGCCAGACTGAGCATAAAATCCAACTGGCGTTTTATGCCAATATACTTCTTTTGTTTCATCGTAAGCTGACGTTTCATATGCCACACCTCATTTCCTGCCGATGCATCCTTAAAAACACGTTACCGGCATTTTATGTATTAAAAAATAATCGGCTGATCATTGGAATTCAATATTACTCCGGAATTGTCCTGCCTCATATTTGATTTTGACACTACGCGTACTCTATGCACTAATTCCATAACATCTTCTACTTTTTCAGAGGAATACCGTGCAAGCATAGCGCCTAATCTTCTTTTTTGGCTGTTGATATTTTTAGGCACTTCCTGCCGTCCCGGACTGACAAGATACGCATCTGTTTTCTTTTGTTTTTGAACCAAAAAAAATAAATCTTCATCTTTATCCAACGTCAGAACCGTTCTTTCTACCTGCTCAAACGCTGCGCGGATTGCCGCCCCTTTTAATTCGATCAGATGGGTTTGCTTTTTTCTTTCGCTGTATATAAGGAAATCACATTTTCTGTCTTTTTCTCCCGTTTTTTGTATGATTCCTCCGTCTACCCGCACCTTCCAGATTTCATCCTCTCCGGCCTGAATAAAAAGACTTGTCTGCGCATCTCTCAGCGTACATCTTTGTCTTGCAGACACTTTATCCATATAATTTAAATACTTCTCATTTATTTTCATCCGTTTCTCCCATATAAAAGAGCTTCGTATATTCACTGCTGATATAATCTGTCACTTCATCAATCAGTTCCGTCTTCAGTTCCATAAGATCATGGTCTATAATATCCTCGTAATATGTTGCATCTTCCGCTAAACTAAGCTTCAGCGCCTGCAGCTCACCTGGAAATATCATTTTATTTCCCATGAACT
>CAOKHR010000034.1 GCA_948468325.1 uncultured Lachnospiraceae bacterium
TAAGAAGCTTGTTATTTGCATGATTAGTGGGAATTATTTTTACCTTTCAAGGCTGATCTGATACTATCATAGACAATTGCCAGATTTACTGTTTTAAAAACCCAGTTGTACTATGAAAAAAGAGGTAACCTTTATGAAAAAGAAAACAGATGATTTAATAAATGAAATTGTAGAAAGCAAAGATATTTCGCAGTATCTTGCCTCTAATCCCGAAGAATTTTTAGATACTTCTTTAGAAGAATACTTAAAGGAACTTTTAGCGGAAACGGGTCTTCGCGTTTCCCATGTCGCAGACCGCTCCCAAAAAGGCGACTATATCTATCAGGTTTTCCGCGGCATCAAAAATCCCAGTCGGGATGTGGTACTTAGTATTGCACTGGCAATGGAATTAACCTTAGAAAAGACCGCGCGTCTTCTGCGCATTGCACGTATGCCATTGTTAGATGCCAGAAACAGAAGGGATTCTATTTTTATTTTTGCCATAAACCGGAAGCTGACAGTTCCTGAAACAAACGATATTCTGTATGAATACGATGAACCATGCTTATAATTTTGCTGCTGAAGTGAAACGTTTATTTCCAGTGAGTTAAGGCAAGACAAACCGAAACGGGCTGTTTTGCCTTAAATTTTGTTATGGCGTGCTGCCTTTATGGCAGCATTATTTATATTCTCAGGAAAGAGGAAAGATAGAGATAAATATTATTTGGTTTTTTGTAGGATTGTCTCTCCGCTATTCCCTGTTATCCTTTAAGCTCTCAACCATATCCTCCTTTTTCACTTTGCGGTGCAGCGGCCGCAAAATGTATGAACCGAATTCCCTCCGTTTTCTTAGCAATAAGTTAGCGAATCCTAACCCTTGTTTTTATAAAAGCGGCAGCTTTATATTAGCCGCCGCTAACTTGGCTTTTAGTATATCTCTTTTTTTCTGCTTTTGTCAACAGATTATTATTGCCTAAAGCAGATGTCTGCTGTAACACGTCTTTACTAGATTAGAGTTTATTTTCTCCCTCCCAAATAAAACTCAATTGTATCAAACTCATCATAAACTGGCATCCTCCGCTCCCACCATACTCCCATCCTCTGCATAAGCTAATGAAGATGTGGAAACATCCACTGTTTCACTGGTATTGTTCTTTATAACAATAAAATGCCTTGTATACCAACCTATGCTGTCTGCAAGCGTATACTCTGCTAAAATTTCAACCTCACCGGCATCATTTAAAACTTCGCTTTCCTTTTCGGTCTCTTTTTGCTCTTCATGATTCATTTCCGTTTCAGAAGAAGCTATTTCTTCCGCTATTACATCTCTTTTTTCCTCTGTATTTTCATTTTCAGGATGAGATGCACCAGTTTTCCCACAGCCGCAAACCAATACTGACATTATTAATAAAACTGCAAAAATTCTTTTCATACGACTTACCTCCTGCCCCTTTTTATATTCTCAGCTTTTATTGTAGTTCTTCTTTTTCACGATTCAGATTATTTGTCCCATTGCCTTTTATAAGTGAAATTACCGCAAGTACTGCATTAATCACACACCATGCTGCCCAAATATTTAAATCCGCATAACTTCCTGCCATAGAAAAACCGACCAGCGCAGCAAGCCCAAAAAGTACAATGAGAGCAATATTTCCGCCTTTCGAACCTTGTCTTGTCACGATAGATACAATTCCGCCCGACAACATCAAAATTGCTACTATAACGCCGGCACTTCCGCCGTTTTCTCCATTCTCCATTAATGCGTTTGACAATCCCGCTGCACACGACTGAAGTGTAACGATAAAAAATAATACGATAGATAATATCCCTGATACAAGTTTCCAAATTTTCATAAAAATTTCTCCTTTTCTTTTTTGTATTTTTCCATAAAGCATATCCATTGACATGCTCTATGGATGTTCAATGACAGTATACCTTATTTTTATTTGTATGTAAACTATAAGTTATTAAAATAAAAACTATTAGTTTGTTAATGTTTATGCTGAAATTGGTTAAAATATCATTCATAAAGTACTGTATAGCAACAGGAGAAAACTATGAACCGCAAAGCATTAGGAACAAGAATACGACAAGAACGTCTGCAAATGAATTTCACACAGGAACAACTTGCTGAATCAATTGGCGTTTCCTGTACTTATATAGGACTGGTTGAGCGCGGAGAACGTTCCGTAACTTTAGAAAAACTTATACAAATTTCGAATACATTGCATGTTTCCATCGACTATCTTTTAAGTGACTCCGTACAAATTACTGACGATGCAGATTTTTCTCTTTTCAAAAATCTCTGGTTTCAGGCAGATAAACAGGAGCGTAAACTGATACTGGATATTACCAAAACAATACTTCACCATTTTCAGCAGTAAAAAACGCGTTTCACTATATTATAAGCAAACGCGCCTTCTTTTTTGGTATGCTTTTTGCATACATCCGCATTATTTTGTTCTGACCGCTATATGAAGCATATCCACACGAATATACTGTTCCAACCCATATCCGATATATATCAAAAAACACCAAAGAATTATGCCTAAAATAACTCTTCCCGTCTGGTCAAATTTTCGAATTACAGGCATTTTTTTCATCCAGCCAAAAATATTCATTGACAAAAATACTGCCAGCCATACATAGAGAAAAATTGCTATAATTTCTAATACCATGGATAACGGCGTTACTGCACATTCAATTATGCTGGCAACGCTGTAAATTCCCATTACACCATAATACACAGACGCAGTTATTTTTTTCCATGTCTTTCCTGTACGAAAACCAGGTAAAATCCTTTTATCTTTCGTTTTCGTATTTTTCCGTAATGCCGTCCGCTGATTTAACTCTAACAGAATCTCTGATGCGCTTTTATATCTTTTTTCCGGATCGATCTGAATACAGGTTTGAATGATTTCCCCTAACTTGCCTTTCTTATAAATTTCTTCCTGCGGCAGTCTTCCCGTCAGCATCCAATTCATCAAAACACCTGCCGCAAAAATATCTGTTCTTCTGTCACTCTGCATAAATCCAAATTGTTCCGGCGCCGCATAACCGACAGTACCTAATATGTCTGTATCACAGTTTTGCCCGGCCTTATACAGCCTTCCAATATCGAAATCCAGAATTTTAATCACTCCATCGGTAGAAATCAAAATATTTTTCGGACTTATGTCCCTGTGCACTATATTTTGTTTATGTATTTCTTCTAATCCTGCCAAAAGCTGTTTTATATAATTTGCCGTTTCTTCCTCTGAAAAAAATACTCGCTCTGTCTGATATTCATTGAGCGTTTGCCCACTGATATATTCCATAATCACAAGAGCTTCTTCTCCCTTTTTTGCTACCTGGAAAATCTGAACCAGATTCTTTTGTCTGACTGCTTTTAAACGCAGATAAAGCTCCGCATTTTCTGCTGAAACATATTTTTTTACAACTATTTTTCCTGTCACGGTATCCTGTGCCAGATAAGTCGTTTTCTGAGAACTCTTTCCTAAAGGCACAAGGTTTTGATATATGCCGTCCAAATAATCATACTGTTTTTCCAACATAATTTTCCTCAATTTGACGAATTTTGTATTTCCAGATATACTTTATCATATCAGATTTTTGCAGGGGAGGGTAGATTTTTGAATAAAAACACTCAGGAATTACTAAAGCTCTTAAAAAACTCACAAAAAATTGAAAATTATTTATCGGGCCAGTCAAATGAACTGATGGAAATTTCTCTGCCCCAATACTTAGAAAAACTTTTAAAAGAAAAAAATCTTAAAAAAAGCCAGTGCATATTGGATGCTAATTTGCAGCGCAATTACGGATACCAAATTTTTTCCGGAGAACGCACGCCCTCCAGAGACAAACTTATATCCCTTTGCATTGCCATGCATTTAACAACAGAAGAAACACATTCCCTTCTCTGCGCTACCGGTTACGCTGACCTATATCCCAAACACAGGCGTGACAGTATTCTGATTTTTGCTCTGGAAAAGAAATTGAACGTTTTAGAAACAAATGAGCTTCTCTATGAATTAGAAGAAAATTCTTTAGACGAAAAATAACCGTTACATAATCATGCCGGCTTTTCCATCAGCCGCCAGCATGCTTTTTTTACAATCCTGTTTTTCTTCTGCACCGTCCATATTGTCCACAAATTCTGACTGGATACTTACAACACTCACCGGATCTCCCCGCATACCGTCCAGATATTTTCGGCCATTCTGCCGGAATTTAATTCTTCACTTGTTTTGCGCATGCTGCTGATGTATTTACAACTGTCTTGTCAGTTATTGGAAATTATGATATAATGCCCTGAACACAAATTTTGGCAGAGCTGCCAGAAAGAAGATGAGGCGGGGGAAGCTCTGCAGCCGTCTTATCGGGAGGAAGATATGAACAGAAATGAGCAAATCAGTAATTTAAAGCAAGAGAAAGACACGGTCATTCTGGCGCATTATTATGTAGACGGGGCGGTGCAGGAAATTGCGGATTTTGTCGGAGATTCTTATGCCCTGGCAAAAAAGGCCGCGGAAGTAACCCAGAAAAACATTCTGTTTGCAGGGGTGTCTTTTATGGGAGAAAGTGCAAAACTTTTAAATCCGGATAAGCACGTTTATATGGCAGACCATACGGCAGGATGTCCGATGGCTGACATGGTGACGGCAGAACAGGTAAAGAAAGTACGGGCAGAACATCCGGACGCAGCCGTAGTCTGTTACGTCAATTCTACGGCAGAGGTAAAAGCGGAATCTGATGTCTGCGTGACTTCTTCAAATGCCGTAAAGGTTGTGCGCAATATGGAACAAAAAAAGATCTATTTTATTCCGGACAGTCATCTGGCACATTTTGTGGCAGCGTCCATGCCGGAAAAGGAATTTATTTTTCATAACGGTTTTTGTCCGACACATCAGAAGATAGAACCAAAATTATTGCAAAAGGCAAAAGAACAGCATCCCGCGGCGTTTGTCCTTTCTCATCCGGAATGCTCCCCTGAAATACTGGAATTGTCGGACTATGTAGGAAGTACTGCCGAGATTATACGTTTTGCGGAAGAAAATGATGCAGAAGAGTACATAGTTGCGACAGAGACAGGCGTTTTTTACCAGCTGCAAAAAGAAAATCCGCAGAAAAAGTTTTATCCGGTAATTCCCATGCAGGTCTGTCCGGATATGAAAAAAATTACGCTTGAAAAAGCAGTATATGTTCTTGAACATCTGGACAGCCAGCCGGAGATTCTTTTAGATGAACGCATTATGGAGCAGGCAAAACGTCCGTTAGAGAAGATGTTAAAGCTGGCGCTTTCGTAAGCCGGTATGGAGGCAGAATGAAAACAGATATATTGATTATAGGAGCCGGCTGTGCGGGACTTTACTGCGCACTTCATCTTCCGAAAGATAAAAATATTTTGATAATAACTAAGGACAAGACAGAGCACAGTGATTCCTTTCTGGCGCAGGGAGGAATCTGCATGCTGAAAGATAAATCCGATTATGAGAGCTATTTTGAGGATACAATGCGCGCCGGACACTATGAGAATAATCCGAAGTCGGTAGAAATTATGATTCGTTCTTCAAGAGATGTCATAGAAGATTTACTCCATTACGGAGTGGATTTTAACCGGGAAGCAGACGGCAGTCTTTGTTTTACCAGAGAAGGCGGGCATTCTGATAAAAGAATCCTTTTTCATGAGGATATTACGGGAGAAGAAATTACAGGCAGACTTTTAGCGCAGGTGAAAATGCAGCCGAACATTCAGATTGTGGAATACTGCACGATGTTAGACATTCTTTGCGGGGATAATATATGCTGCGGAGCGGTTTTGCGTGATAAAGAGGGAAATATATTTGGTGTAAATGCAGATTTTACAGTCCTTGCCTGCGGAGGAATCGGAGGCCTGTACCGCCATACGACAAACTACAGGCATCTGACGGGAGACGGCATTGCAATTGCGTTAGAACACGGCATTGCACTGGAGCATATTAATTATGTGCAGATTCATCCGACAACACTTTATTCCGCTGCACCGGAGGAGAAAAGTTTTTTGATTTCCGAATCTGTCCGCGGAGAGGGAGCTGTTTTGTATAATGTAAAAAAAGAGAGGTTCGTCAATGAACTGCTTCCAAGGGATGTTCTGACAAAAAAGATTTACGAGCAGATGGAAAAAGACGGGACGCCGTATGTCTGGCTTTCTATGGAGCATATTCCGGAAGAAGAATTGAACAGCCATTTTCCGAATATTGTAAAGCACTGCCGTGAAAAAGGATTTGATGTATTTCATGAGTGTATTCCGGTAGTTCCGGCACAGCATTATTTTATGGGCGGCATAAAAGTGGATCTGTCATCCCGCACATCTATGGAGCGCTTATTTGCCATCGGAGAAACAGCCTGCAACGGTGTGCACGGAAAAAACCGTCTGGCAAGCAATTCCCTGCTGGAAAGCCTTGTATTTGCCAAACGGGCGGCAAAGGTAATGTCAAAAAGCAGGGATGAAAAGAATGTTATGGAAGCATCCGCCGAAACAACGGATTTTTCATGTTATAAGGATGCAGAAGCTTTGGCGGAAGAATATAAAACAAATGTATTAAACGAGATTGAGAGGTTGAATAAATTATGTACGATCCAATTACAATGAAACTGAACGCAGATCCATTTATTTTAAGCGCATTAAAGGAAGATATTACCAGCGAAGACGTAACGACGAATTCTGTCATGCGGAAAGCCTGTCTGGGAGAGGTGGATTTAATTTGTAAAGAAGAAGGAATTATCTGCGGCCTTGAAGTATTTGCAAGAGTATTTGAATTATTGGATGACGAAGTTGAAATTACACTTTTTGTCAAAGACGGGGATAAGGTTATGCCCGGAGAAAAAATGGCAAAACTGCGCGGAGACATACGTTCACTGCTGTCAGGCGAGCGTACGGCTCTGAATTATCTGCAGCGGATGAGCGGCATTGCAACATATACCCATGCGATTGCAGAGCTTTTAGAAGGCACAGGCATAAAACTTTTAGACACCAGAAAGACGACGCCGAACAACCGTGTTTTTGAAAAATATGCTGTCCGTATTGGCGGGGGACATAACCACAGATATAATCTGACCGACGGTGTTTTATTAAAAGACAATCACATCGGTGCGGCAGGGGGCGTAAAAGAGGCCGTTTTGATGGCGAAAGAGTATGCGCCTTTTGTACGTAAAATTGAAGTGGAGGCTGAAAATCTGGAAATGGTAAAAGAAGCCCTGGAAGCCGGAGCAGATATTATTATGCTGGATAATATGACTCCGGAAGCGATGAAAGAAGCAATTGCAATTATTGACCACAGAGCGGAAATTGAAATTTCAGGCAATGTGACGAAGGAAAATATTGCGCGTATCAGGAGCCTTGGCGTAGATTATGTTTCCTGCGGAGCCCTGACACATTCTGCACCAATCTTAGATATTTCCTTAAAAAATCTGCATCCGATAAAATAGAAAGAAGGAAGTGTATGAGCGGAGAAAAAAGAAGGGAGAAGATGCTTGAACTTCTGCGCAGTGCAAAAAATCCGGTTTCCGGCGCATCGCTGGCGCAAACTTTTGCAGTCAGCAGGCAGGTCATAGTACAGGATATTGCTCTGCTGCGGGCGCAGAAGCAGGAAATTATCAGTACTTACCGGGGTTATATGATGAAAAAAGAGACGCCATGCCAGAGAATATTCAAAGTGCACCATTCGGATGAACAGATGGAGGAAGAGCTGAATTTGTACGTAGATTTCGGGGGCAGAGTAGAGGATGAATTCGTTTATCATAAGGTTTATGATGTAATCCGGGTGGAAATGGGCTTAAAATCCCGCCGTGAAATCAAAGAGTATATAGAAAAATTAAAGAGCGGCACTTCCAAATCATTAAAGGACGTTACATCAGGCTATCACTATCATACAGTAACGGCAGAATCGGAAGATATTTTAGACCAGATTCAGGAAGAGCTGTTAAAAAGAGGTTTTTTAGCGGAGTTAAGAGATTACGAGCCAATTAATTTTTGGAAAGAAGAAGATACGCAGCGCCAAAATTAAGACTTCTTTTTCTTTCCAAAATTGGAAAAAGCACGTCCCGTTTCAAGATAAAGCGGTTTTTGATCTTCCGGTATTCCGCGAAAAATATCGACAAGATGGCGTTCTTCGGCATTATAAGGCGATGAAAGAGGCTCTCTTATTGTTGTAATCCCGTAAATATAGTCTGTAGTTGTATGAAAGTAGGAAGCCAGGAGAATTACCGTCTTCGCATCCGGCTGTCTGCGGTTTTGCACGTAACCGTTTAATGTTGTCGCAGAAATATTTAAATCTTTTGCTAATTGCTTTTGTGTAATTCCGTCCTGTTCCAGCAAATTGCGCAGTCGGTTTCCAATATCCAAAGCCATCCCTCCCATTTGTGTAGAATATTGTATAAAAAATTTTATTTATATGCCCTAAAAATATGCAAAATGCAGATAAAAAACATTTAAGCCCCGAATAGTACGCGAATTGCATACTGTATATTTGCTACTGGTTAAAATAATTGAATAATATTTAAAAAAGATTCAATTGCCCGGTTGAGCAATTCCTGATATGCTGTAAGCAGCAAAGGCCTTTGCAGATAAAAATTTGGAGGTTGCTTAAATGAATATTGGTGAAACAATACGAAGATACCGCAAAGAAAAAAATATGACGCAGGAACAAATGGCAGAACGCTTAGGAGTAACGGCACCGGCAGTAAATAAATGGGAAAAAGGAAACTCACTTCCGGATATTATGCTGTTATCTCCGATTGCCCGTCTGCTTGGCATATCTTTAGATGTTCTTCTGTCGTATCAGGAGGAGCTTTCGGATTATGAAGCAGATAAGATAATAGAAGAGCTGAATGAAATCGCCAGGCAGAAAGGTACGGAACATGCATACAAATGGTTCAAAGGAAAATTAGAACTGTATCCCAACAGCACTGCTTTATGTGTGAAAGGGACGCTTGTTTTTGATGTGGCTCGGATTATTGAAAAATCGCCGGATACCGAAAAATATGATGTGTTCGTTATCGCAAATTATGAAAGAGGCCTTCTGGCAGAAGAGCAGGAGATTCGGGAGATTGCCGCAGATTCGTTATTTTCTTTCTATATAAGAAAAGAAGATTATAAAAAAGCAGAAGAGTGTTTATCTTATTTTCCGCAGGGACATCCGGATTTAAAAAGAAAGCGTGCAACCCTGTATCATGAAACAGACCGCAGAGACGAGGCATATAAGCTGCTGGAAGAAATGCTGTTTGAAACATCCTCAAAAACAAATTATCTCTTTTACTTTTTGTATCGCATGGCGATGGAAGAAAAAGATATAAAGCGGGCAAAATATTTTGTCGATAAGCAGAAAATGCAAGCCGAATTATTTGAAATGGGCAAATATCACAAATTTTCTGCGGAACTGGAACTGGCCGTATATGAAAAAGATATTGAAAAAACAATTGACCTGATGGAGAATTTGCTGGAAAGTGCAGATACAATATATGATTTTTCGGAAAGTCCGCTGTATTGCCATATGAAGTTTGCCATGCCAAGGCCGGAATTTGTGAAAAATGTGAAGACAGATTTACTTGAACAATTTTGTAATGAAGAAAATTTTTCCTACATGAAAGAAAATGAAAGATGGAAGTGCCTGAAAAATCAGAAAATTCATTGAAATTATATGCAAATATGGTATAATTGCCCTATACACAGATAACGTCTGTGAACGAAGGAAAGGGGCGAAATATTATGCGCATAACAATTACTGGAAAAAATATTGAATTAACTGACGGACTAAAAGTCGCTGTAGAGGACAAATTGGGGAAACTGGAGAAATACTTTAATCCAGATACAGATATATTTGTTACATTAAGCGTTGAAAAAGAGCGGCAGAAAATAGAGGTCACGATACCTGTGAAAGGAAACATTATCCGTTCCGAGCAGGTAAGCAATGATATGTATGTATCCATTGATTTGGTTGAGGAAGTCATTGAGCGGCAGTTAAAGAAATATAAGAAGAAAATCATCAGCAAACAACAGAACGCTGCAAGCTTCAAAAAAGAATTTATTGAAAAAGAGTCTGACGCAGATGATGAAATCCACATTATCCGAACCAAGAAATTTGATATGAAGCCCATGTATCCGGAAGACGCGTGTGTACAGATGGAATTGTTAGGGCATAATTTCTTTGTATTCTGCAATGCCGAAACAGAAAATGTCAATGTTGTATACAAGAGAAAAGGCAATACTTACGGTCTGATTGAACCAGAGTTTTAGATCCGTTTGAATAATGTTTTCTGTCACAGGACAAACGCATGAGTGAATAAATTGTGAACAGATACCGCCTTTACAGGAAATTAAAAGCAATAGAATTAATCGAAGATAAAAGACAGGAAAAAAGGTCAGGCATAAACTGCATGGTATCCCCCATAGGATAGACACTGTGCAATCATCAGCGCATCCGTCTTGACACGCTTTTCCTGCGATGTCAGCATGGTGGTCGGTGCCAGAATCACACATTTCACATCCGCCGTTGTCAGCTGATTGTATAAAGAATATCCCAAGCATCCGGCCTTGTAGCCGCACTGTATATCGTACTCTGCATCCAGACCAGGTTTTATTTTCAAGTTTTCAATAAACATCAGGATATTCTTATAATCCGGCGTGACCTGGATGTTGGCAAAAATCCTGTCGTCTTCGCCAATGACCGGCTCCATTGCGCATAATGTGTAGTTGGCGCTATGGACATCCATTCCAATTCGTAGTATTCTTTTCATGTAAGCGGCCTCCTTTTGTATGTGGCAATCCCCGCTGTTCGTGTTATTTGCTCAACATGAATTATACGGGTAAATCCACGGGATTACAAATGTGAGGTCATTACATATTGTCTCAAGTACTTGTGTAACACAAAAGCACCGCCAGGAAGCATATACATTCCTGTCGGTGCCGCACCTTTATTGTTTTGACATATATAATTATCTATATATGATGATGCAGATATTTTTCTTTTGTCGCAAGACCTCCCCGTATATGACGTTCTGATTTGTTGATGTCCAGTACTTTTCTGGCACTTTTTGCGAGGGACGGATTTATTTCCGGAAGACGTTCTGTAACATCTTTATGCACCGTACTTTTGCTGATCCCAAACTGTTTCGCTGTCTGACGCACGGTTGCATTGTTATCAATAATATATTTTGCTATCTCAATAGCTCTTTCCTCAATATAACTTTTCAAAAGAATCCCCTGCGATACTTGTTTTTACATTGTATGCAGGGAATATTTTTATTATGTCATTATTTTACGCCCTCATGATGTCAGCATCTTTTCCGGTTGTATCAATCTTTAACCCGTTCAAAAACATACTTATTTTCCAAAGACAGTAAGCGCTTAATTTGGGGGTGTCCCTGAAAATGTATTCCGGATCTTAAGCCTGGGAAACACTGATTAGTTAACTTTAATCTCATATTCATACGGTTTCTTCTTGCAATTTATCCTTTTTTGAGAACATATCCTCAAAATGGGCGCAATTATACTGTGCACCCTATAAAGTCTTTTGTTCTGCCAGTCCTGCTGCACATTAATAGATTCGCACTGGCTAATAACATATGGAATCGATGCATGTTTTTTGCGATTCCACGATATACAGCTTTTGAATATCCCATTTGTTTTTTTACAATGAGAAATGGGGCATTCCCGCCTTTCTTTTCTGATTATTGGGGAAATAACAGCCATCAGCAGATGCATAGAAAACAAGAAAAGCAGAATCCATAAAAGTTATAAACAATTGGGAGTTCCGCTTTTGAACGCTGTTGATAAAATTTATTTCAATTTTGGCATTTTATACAATAAAATGATTGATAAAAACCGCTATCATCTGGCTTCCGTGTGAAAAGTAACAAATATTCAGCGTATGTCCTAAAAGACAGAAGGAAAGTATTGACAAGCGTTAACAAGAATTTTTATAATAAAGGCGAGAAGGTATCGACATGAGAAGCATACGAACTAAAATCACATTGTGTCTTATTCTGACTGTTCTGGCGGGATTGGCAGTATCCGGGTCTTTCAGCATTGCTCTTAATTATGACAGTACCATGTCTACTGTGGAGCAGATGATGAGTGAAACTGCGGTTCTTGCGGCGGGACGTGTCCAGCAGGAATTAACGGCTTATAAAAACGTTGTTATAGAAGTTGGATGCATTCCGCAGTTGTCTGATCCGAATGTTTCAACGGAAGAGAAACAGGCGATTATTGACGGGCGCGCCGCCATGCACAATTTCCAGAGGGGAAATATTATTGGCACAGACGGTATCAGCATTTTTGACGGCAAGGATTATTCCGACCGGGAGTATGTGCGCCAGGCTCTGCAGGGAAATGTTTTTGTATCAGAGCCGTTGATCAGCAAGATCACCGGGAAACTGTCCATTATGGTAGCGGCGCCCCTCTATTCTGAGGAAAATGGAAAATCTATTGTCGGCGTTGTCTATTTTGTGCCGCAGGAAACATTTTTGAACGACATAGTTTCGGCTATTCAGATCGGTGAGAACAGCCGCGCTTATATGATTAATAAATCAGGCGATACCATTGCGGACATTACGCTTGAGACGATCACGGTGCAGAACATAGAAGCGGAGGCCCAGAGTGATCCCGCGCTGCAGGAGCTGGCGGCCATCCATGCCGAAATGCGGCAAGGGGAAAACGGGTTTGGAAGCTATGTAAACGGAGATGATAAAATGTTCGCGGCTTATGCGTCCGTGCCGGACACGGACGGCTGGAGCATTGCGGTGACGGCTCCGCAGGTCAATTATCTGGCATCTACGAGAGACGCCATTATCATTGATCTTGCGGTGATGGGGATTGCCATTCTGCTATCCGTCGTCATTGCGTTGGCGCTTGCGCGTAATATCGGCAAACCCATGAGGGCGTGCGTCAATCGGATGAAGCAGCTGGTGGAGGGCGATTTGGAGACCCCGATGCCAAAGATTTCCAACAGGGATGAAACAGGTGAACTTGCCAGATCTACCGCATCTCTTGTGGCAGGGCTGAGTATTGTAATCAAGGATATTGATTATTTATTGAATGAAATGGCAAATCAGAATATGAATGTCCGTACCGCGCACGAGGACGTGTATGTGGGCAGTTTTCACAATATTCTGCTGTCTATGCGGAATATGAAGTCGGCATTGAACAATGCCATGCTTCAGGTCAACCATTCCGCGAGCGAGGTGTCCGATGCAAGCAACCAACTGTCTGCAAGCGCGCAGACGCTCAGTCAGGGCACGACGGAGCAGGCGAGTTCGGTAGAAGAGCTTGCATCGCGGATCAGCACTATTGCCGAGCAGGTGAAGGATACAGCGAGCGGCGCGTTAGATGCAAGAAGCCAGACGCACCAGACTGGCGAAGAAGTGCTTTTGTGCAACCAAAAGATGCAGAATCTGGTG
>CAOKHR010000035.1 GCA_948468325.1 uncultured Lachnospiraceae bacterium
GCCATCGTATGTTTTCCGGGGATAATGTATCGCGGAGGTGCAGAGCAGAAAATCCGAAAATATCTGATTGATAACAACTATGTGGACTGTGTGATTCAGCTGCCGGGCAATCTGTTTTTTGGCACCTCCATTGCCACCTGTATTATGGTAATGAAGAAAAATAAGGCAGATAACAAGACGCTGTTCATTGATGCAACGGGCGAATGTGTTAAGGTTACGAATAATAATAAGCTGACGCCTGCAAATATAGACCATATTGTTGATGCGTTTGCAAAGCGTGAGGAAATCGGGCATTTTGCACATCTGGCGAGTTATGACGAAGTGTCCGGCAATGATTATAATTTATCTGTGTCTACCTATGTTGAAGCGGAGGATACCAGAGAGAAAATTGACATTGTGAAGCTGAATGCGGAAATAAAGGAAATAGTGGCTCGCGAGCAGGTGCTTCGTGATGAGATTGATAAAATTATCGCAGAAATTGAGGTGGAGTAATGGAAAAAGAGAATCGTATAACTGCCTATCAGTTGATGATTGCAGACATCAGACAAATCATAGTATCTGGTCAGAAGTATGCTTATAATGCTGCCAGCAAGGCAATGGTGCTCACATACTGGCAGGTGGGAAGAAGGATTATAGAACAGGAACAAGAAGGAAAAGAACGGGCGGAATATGGTAAGGCATTGATTGAAACTCTGTCAGAGGAACTTACCAGTGAGTTTGGTAAAAGTTACTCTAAAAGAAATTTGCAGTATTTTCGTAAATTTTATTTGGCTTTTCCGGATAAGGAAATTGTGAACGCATGCGTTCACAATTTAAGTTGGACACATTTTCGTAGTCTTTTACGAGTAACAGATGAAGATGCCAGAATTTGGTATATGAATGAAGCTGTAAATGAGGGTTGGAGTGCCAGAACACTAGATAGAAACATAGGAACACAATATTATTACCGGCTTTTACAGTCGCCAAAAAAAGAAAAAGTGATTGAAGAAATGCTGGAAAAGACGGCAGAATATCAGAAAGATAAGTTTGAGTTAATCAAGAATCCTGTTGTTGCAGAATTTTTGGGTTATAGAACGGAAGATTCCTTTGCTGAAACAGATTTGGAATCAGCTATTTTATCGCATATACGAGATTTCCTAATGGAAATGGGGAAAGGGTTTGCTTTTGTGGCAAGACAACAGCATATTATAACGGATACACAGGATTATTATATTGATTTGGTTTTTTATAATATTGAATTAAGATGTTACGTGTTGGTCGATTTGAAAATGGGAACAATTACACATCAGGATGTGGGACAGATTGATATGTATGTTCGTATGTATGATGAACTGAAATGTAAGGAAGGGGATAATCCAACTCTTGGAATACTGCTCTGCAGTGAAACCAGTGAGGATATTGCAAGATACTCAATATTACATGATAATGAAAGACTTTTTATGTCAAAATATTTGACTTATCTGCCTACAAAGGATCAGCTGCGCACGGAGATAGAGAGACAGAAAGAAATATTTTATATGCAGCATCCGATGCTGCAGGAGAAAGGCGGTGCGCCGGATGAGTAAGTTAAAGGAAATGATGGCTGAATTTTGTCCGGATGGTGTTCCGCTCAAAAAAGTCAAAGATGTTTATATTCGATTAAAAGGGACTTCAATAACAGCGGGAAAAATGAAAGAAATTGCTTGTGAAGATGGAGAAATACGAGTTTTTGCAGGTGGAAAAACGGTTGTCGATGCACATGAGAAAGATATTCCGAAAGCGAATATTACAAGAATTCCTGCGGTTTTGGTTCAAAGCCGTGGAATTATAGATGTGGTGTATTATGATAAGCCGTTTACTTTCAAAAATGAAATGTGGGCGTATACGGCAGATGACAGTGTTAGTGTGAAATACTTGTATTATGTCTTAAAAAATAGCATACAAAGTCTTCGTGATGCCGCATCGGGAATGGGCTCACTTCCTCAAATTTCTTTGCCAGTTACAGAGGAGTTTACGCTCCCTGTACCTCCGCTGGAGATACAACGTGAAATAGTCCGCGTGCTGGATTCTTTCACGTTACTTATAGCCGAGCTTACAGATGAACTTACAGCTCGAAAGAAACAGTATGACTATTATAGAAACAAATTATTGACCTTCAGGTTTAATGAAGCAAAGTGTATCCGTCTTGGGAATGTTTGTATTATGAAGGCAGGAAAAGCGATAAATACATTTAGTATCTCTGAAGAAAAAACAGAAAATTATAAGTATGAATGTTACGGCGGAAATGGCGTGAGAGGATATGTTGAAAGTCCTAGCCATCAAGGAGAATACCCAATTATTGGGAGGCAGGGAGCGTTATGTGGTAATGTTAATTATGCACAAGGAGAGTTTTATGCAACGGAGCATGCTATAGTAGTTGATAGCACAGGTTATGCTTTACAAAAGTATTTGTATCATATGCTTACAGCTATGAATTTGAATCAATATAAATCACAGGGAGCTCAGCCGGGACTTGCTGTAAGTAAATTAGAAAATTTGCAAATAAAATTGCCAAGTATAGAAATACAAGAGAAGATTGTAAAAGTTTTGGATAATTTTGAAGCTATCTGCACCGACCTTAATATCGGTCTGCCAGCAGAAATTGAAGCGCGTCAAAAACAATACGAATATTATCGTGATTTACTTTTGACATTTGCTGAAACAGATAAGATGGTCGGGGGGGGTATAGTGAGAACCTGATTAAACTCGTTCAGTATGTGTTCGGGTACGTTACAATGCCGATGGGAAGTTTGTTTGATTTCCGTAATGGATTGAGTAAGGGAAAGGATTTCTTTGGAACGGGAATTCCCTTCATTAGATATACGGATGTTTATAATAACAGATTTCTCAGGGAAAACGATATTACTGCATTGGTAGAATGTACACCTGCTGAGATTGAAAAACTGAGAGTTCATCGTGGAGATGTATTTTTTACCAGAACATCAGAAACGGCGGAAGATGTGGGCTGGTCATCGGTAATGCTGGATGACATAGGAGACTGTGTTTTTAATGGATTTACTATCAAGGCGGCACCAAAAACTAATTATTTATTGCCGGAATATTGTGCGTTTTGTTTTGCTACAGATGATTTCAGACAATATGTTGCAAGTCATTGTGCTTTTACAACCAGAGCGTCATTAACAGGAAAGACGATTGCAGAATATCAGCTTGCATTTCCAAGTATAGAAAAGCAACAGGAAATTGTGGATGTGCTGAGTAAGTTCCATACCCTTTGCAATGATTTGTCCGCAGGTCTGCCGGCAGAAATTGAAGCGCGTCAGAAGCAATACGAATACTACAGAAATAAGCTGTTATCTTTTAAAAAAATATAAGAGTAAGAGGTGAGATTGTGCCGTACTTTAATATTGTAGCAAAGACATCGGAAAATAGGAATAATTTGAGCGGATGTTCCATAAAATTTTCATGGAAAGCCCTATTGACTTTCCTCTTTGTGCTTGCTAGAATGTTGGTACAAAGAAAGTTTACCACTGACCGATATGTGGTATATAAATGGTCGGGTTGAAAGTTTACCGCTGACCAATATGCGGTATATAAATGGTTGGGTTGAAAGTGTAGTCCTTCGCCGCGAGGCGAAGGATTTTTTATCTTATAGTAAAGTAGTCACAGAGCGACTATTTCCTATAAGATAAAAAGTCCTCCGGACGGGATGCGCACTCCGCGCAGAAGGAAAATGGCTGCTTTTGCAGCCGCGCTCCGGCACGAGTGTGCGTCAGGGCGCACACTTTTTTATAATGAGGACAGGCAAATGAAGAAAACAGGCTTTTATATTATTAAAGACAAATTTTTTGAAGATATGCCAGACCCGTATCTCAAAGGAAATAAGGCAGGAAACAGGCCGCATTATTATTGCTTTGAAGATACGAATACGGGTATATACTGTCCAGCCGCATTGATAAATACAGGCGGATTATGGAGAAGAAAGAAAAAGCAGGGAAACCTTGCGATATTCTCCATATTGTTAAACTGGATGACAATCGGAAGAGTGCATTTCTGATACAAGATATGTTCCCGATAACGGAGGAATACATAGAGCGGGAATACACAATCGCTGGAAATCATCTGATGCTGACAAGTGAGCATACCGCCAGAGAGATTGAGCGGAAAGCGAGAAAAGTCATGGGTATGTTGAAACGTGGTATAAAGTTCACTCCAACACAGCCGGACATTATGGTGATATTTGAAAAATTGAGGGAAGGCAGATAAATTTATGTAAAAATAATATCTTAAACATTTTAATTGCTATCCCACCTATAGAGAAACAAAAGAAATACAAAAGTAAGGAGGCAAAGCTGTGCCGTACTTTAATATTGTAGCAAAGACATCGGAAAATACCGTGGTAACAGAATATGAGCCGGTCAGGAAGCGTTCTGACAGCTATCAGAGCGAAGCTGCACTGGAACAGGAATTTATCCGTTTGCTGTGCGAACAGGGATACGAGTATCTGCCTGTTCACACAGAGAAAGATTTGATTGCCAATCTCCGTAAAAAATTAGAAGAACTAAATAAGTATCAGTTTTCTGATACGGAGTGGGAGGATTTTTTCAAAAACACCATTGCCAACGCCAATGCTCACATCGTGGAAAAGACACGCACCATCCAGGAGGATCATGTAAAAGTATTAAAGCGTGATAGTGGGGAAACCAGGAACATTACGCTGATTGATAAAACAAACATTCACAATAACCGGCTGCAGGTGATCAATCAGTATGCAGTCAGTAAGGAAGACGGTGCAAAACACGACAACCGCTATGATGTTACGGTTTTAGTCAACGGTCTGCCGTTTGTACATATCGAACTGAAACGCAGAGGCGTTGCCATTCGTGAGGCATTTAACCAGATTGACCGCTATCAGAGAGAGTCTTTCTGGGCGGGATGCGGACTGTATGAGTATATTCAGATTTTTGTTATTTCCAATGGCACAAATACGAAGTACTATTCTAACAGCACCAGACGGAATGCACAAAAGGAGCATGAGAAAAGAGGTGCAAGTAAAAAGAAGACAAGCAATAGTTTTGAATTTACCTGTTTCTGGGCGGACGCCAACAATCGTGTGATTCCCGACCTGATTGATTTTACGAAGACCTTTTTTGCAAAGCACACGATTCTGAATATCCTCACAAAATACTGTATTTTTACTTCTGAGGATATGCTGATGGTTATGCGGCCGTATCAGATTACGGCAACGGAGCGAATTCTGAACCGCATTGAGATCGCGAATAATTATAAGAAATATGGAAGTGTGGAAGGCGGCGGGTATATCTGGCATACGACCGGTTCCGGCAAAACACTGACTTCATTTAAGGCCGCAAGGCTTGCCTCGAAGCTGTCATATATCGATAAAGTGCTGTTTGTGGTGGACCGTAAAGATCTGGATTATCAGACCATGAAGGAATATGACCGTTTCGAAAAGGGAGCAGCCAACAGCAATACCTCTACTGCCATACTGAAACGCCAGCTGGAAGATCCGGATGCGCATATTATTATTACGACCATTCAGAAACTGGCAGCTTTTATTAAGAAGAATTCGGGGCATGAAGTATACGCAAAACACATTGTGATTATTTTTGACGAGTGCCACCGCAGCCAGTTCGGAGATATGCACACAGCCATTGTAAAGAACTTTAAAAAATATCATCTGTTCGGATTTACGGGAACTCCGATTTTTTCCATAAATTCCGGCAGAGCGAAGAATCCGGAGTTTTTTACAACAGGGCAGACCTTTGGCGACCAGCTGCATAGTTACACGATCGTGGATGCAATCAATGATAAGAATGTCCTTCCGTTTCGGGTAGATTATATCAAGACGATGGATACGGAGGAAGAAATCACAGACGAAATGGTATGGGACATTAACCGTGAGAAGGTGATGATGGCTCCTGAGCGCATCCGCATTGTGACGCAGTACATACTGGAGCATTTTGACCAGAAAACCTACCGTGGGGATAAAACATACATTTACAATACGCTGACCAATATCGAAGAGGTAGCAGCGGCTAAGCGTGATAAGGTGGAGGAAATCAAGAGGAAGCAGCGCATCAGTGGATTCAATTCTATCTTTGCGGTATCGGGCGTACCGATGGCAAAGCTGTATTATCAGGAATTCAAGAAGCAGATGGCATTAGATCCAACGAAAAAGCTGCGTGTTGCAACAATTTTCAGTTATGGTGCAAATGAAGAAGCGGACGGCATTCTGGACGAAGAAAATTCAGAGGACACCTCTGCGCTTGACCAGCCCTCCAGAGAATTTCTGGAAGAAGCCATCAAAGATTATAACGAGATGTTCCATACGAATTACGATACTTCCAGTGATAAATTCCAGAATTATTATAAAGATGTATCGCTTCGAATGAAAAATAAAGAACTGGATATTCTGATTGTCGTCAACATGTTCCTTACAGGTTTCGATGCCACGACCATGAATACTTTGTGGGTGGACAAGAATTTGAAAATGCACGGACTGATACAGGCGTTTTCCCGCACGAACCGTATCCTGAATTCCATCAAGACATTTGGCAATATCGTATGTTTCCGCAATCTGCAAAAGCGTGTGGACAGTGCGATTTCCCTGTTTGGGGATAAGAATGCCGGCGGAATTGTTCTTCTGCAGAGCTTCAAAGATTTCTATTACGGGTATGAGTCTGTGGATGGAAAACAAGTGTCGGGTTATGTGGATTTGGTCGAGGAGCTGAATCATAAGTTTCCGTTATCAGAGCCGCAGATTGTCGGAGAGCAGAACCAGAAAGACTTTATTGCCCTGTTTGACGCGATCCTGCGTATGAGAAATCTCTTGCTGTCCTTTGATGATTTCAAGGGGAATGAATTAATCTTAGAGCGTGATCTGCAGGACTACCTTGGACGTTATCAGGACTTACGGGATGAATGGAAAAGGAAACGGCAGGAAAGTACGGACATCACAGATGACGTCGTATTTGAGATTGAATTGATCCGGCAGATCGAAATTAACATTGACTATATTCTCATGCTTGTAAAAAAGTATCATGATACCCATTGTGAGGATAAGGAGGTGCTGATTACGATTCATAAAGCGATTGACGCCAGTCCCCAGCTGCGCAGTAAGAAACAGCTCATTGAAAATTTTATTGCAGGAATCAATGACGTGGATGATGTTATGAATGAATGGCACAGCTATGTGGCAGAGCAGAGGGCGCATGACCTTGATGAAATCATAGCAGAGGAAAAACTGAAACCGGAAGATACCCGCAAATTTATAGAGAATGCGTTTCGGGATGGGGAGATAAAAACATCCGGAACAGACATTGACAAGCTCATGCCGCCGATTTCAAGATTTGGCGGTGGCGGGAGGGCCAAAAAGAAACAGGGCGTAATTGATAAGTTAAAGACATTTTTTGAGAAATACTTTGGGATTGGCGGTCCGGCATCTTTTACCGGACAGGAACATAAGGTGGTTACTTATGATTTTGACAGACAGGAACCGTTGTCTATGGTGGCAGAACCGAAAACGCCATATGGGAAAAAATCATAGAAAAAGCTGTACGAAACAAATATTTATGGCACTGGAAAATATGATAAATTTTGCAGTGCCATTTTTGTTCAATACACTGAAAAATAAAAAGAAAAGATGAAAAATGCGGCTTCAATTTAGGTTATAATTGACAAAAAACTGACGATTTGCTATATTTAAAATAGTAAATTGAAACAAAAACAAAATCTGACGATTTGCAAAATATTTATCCAGAAAAGGAGGTAATGTTATGTTATTCCAGACAACGACAGAACATGAGCAGTTACGGGCAAAGATTCGCTCCTTTGCTGAAGAGGAAATCAAACCGATTGCGTTTTCCTTAGATCAGGAGAATCGTTTTCCGGACGAAGCGGTAAAAAAGCTTGGTGAGATGGGGCTCATGGGAATTCCCTATCCGAAAGAATATGGCGGCGCGGGGCTTGATATTTTAAGCTATGCAATCGCCGTAGAGGAGCTTGCCCGTATCGACGGCGGTTCAGGAGTTATCCTCTCTGCACATGTTTCGCTGGGATCTTTCCCGATTTTTGCATACGGCAATGAAGAACAGAAACAGAAATATCTTGTTCCTCTGGCAAAAGGAGAAAAAATTGCAGCTTTTGGCCTGACAGAGCCGAATGCAGGTTCCGATGCAGGCGGTACAGAGACGACGGCGATAGACAAAGGTGATTATTACCTGTTAAATGGCGGTAAGATTTTTATTACCAATGCGCCAAAAGCAGATACATACGTCGTATTTGCCGTGACGACGCCGGATATTGGCACACGCGGGATTTCCGCTTTTATTGTGGAAAAAGGATGGGAAGGCTTTGAATTTGGCGACCATTACGATAAGCTGGGTATTCGTTCTTCGACGACGGCGGAACTGATTTTCAATGATGTGAAAGTTCCCAAAGAAAACCTGCTTGGAAAAGAAGGAGAAGGATTTAAAATTGCGATGTCCACATTAGACGGCGGGCGCATCGGTATTGCAGCACAGGCTCTTGGCATTGCTCAGGGAGCGTATGAACAGGCGCTTGATTATGCGAAAGAACGTATTCAGTTCGGAAAGCCGATTGCAGCGCAGCAGGGTGTTTCCTTTAAACTTGCCGATATGGCGACGAAACTGCGCTGTGCAAGATTTCTTGTGTATTCGGCGGCAGAGTTAAAAGAAGTGCATAGTCCCTATTCCATGGAAGCTGCAATGGCAAAAATGTACGCTTCCGACATTGCGCTTGAAGTGACAAACGACGCCGTGCAGATTTTCGGCGGCACAGGCTTCTTAAAAGGTATGGACGTAGAGCGGATGTACCGTGATGCGAAGATTACAACGATATACGAAGGAACAAACGAGATTCAGCGCGTTGTCATTGCTTCCCATATTATCGGAAGAATGAAAAAGAGTTCCGGCGGCGGAGGCAGCCGTTCGGCAGCGAAGAAACCGGCGCCGGTTACCGGTGTGCGTAAAGGAAAAATTTTCAAAGAAGGCGGTGCAAAGGAACGGGTAGAAGCATTGGTAGAAGCATTGAAAAAAGACGGACATGATTTTACCGTAGGTATTCCTGCCGATACGCCGATTGCCCAGGCGGAGCGCGTTGTTTCTGCCGGAAAGGGAATCGGAAGCAAAGAAAATATGAAATTAATCGAAGATCTGGCAAAGGCGGCAGGCGCTGCAATCGGTTCTTCCCGTCCGGTAGCGGAGACGTTAAAATATGTTCCTTTAAACCGCTATGTCGGAATGTCCGGACAGAAATTCAAAGGCAACCTTTATATTGCCTGCGGTATTTCCGGCGCAATCCAGCATTTAAAGGGAATCAAAGATGCATCCGCAATTGTGGCGATTAATAAAAACGGCAATGCCCCGATTTTTAAAAACTGCGACTACGGGATTGTCGGAGATGTGGCGGAAATTCTTCCGCTGCTTACGGAAGCTCTTGATACCGGAGAAAAAGAGCCCGCTCCTCCAATGATAAAAATGAAACGTCCGCCGGTTCCAAAGCCGGAACCAATTGGCAAACGTTATGTATGCGGCGGCTGCGGATATGAATATGTTCCGGAAGCCGGTGATGAAGATGCAGAGATCGCTCCGGGAACTTTGTTTGAAAATCTGCCCGAAGACTGGGTATGTCCGGAATGTGCGGAAGGCAAAGAGCAGTTTATTGAGGCGTAGAAGGGAAGCAAATGCGCGGCATTTTTTGAAATATTTCCCGACGATTGGCCTCCGAACTTTCGGGTAAGGAGGCATTACATGAATGTTAGGAGGAACAAATATGTATTGTGTACGTAAAGTAACCGAGGATTTATACTGGGTCGGTGCAAATGATCACAGACTCCATTTATTTGAAAATATTCATCCGATTCCGCAGGGAGTAAGTTATAATGCATATCTGCTTTTAGACAAAGAAACGGTTTTGTTTGATACGGTTGACTGGTCGGCTTACCGCCAGCTTGCAGAAAATCTGGATTATTTATTGGACGGGCGTCCTCTGGACTGGCTTGTTGTCAATCATATGGAGCCGGATCATGCGGCATCTGTAGAGCAGATCCTTCTGCGCTATCCGGATGTAAAGCTGATTTCCACAGAAAAAGCCTATATGCTGATGCGCCAGTTTGGTTTTCATCCGGATACGCATGAGTGTATTACGGTGGCAGAAGGCGATACGCACTGTTTTGGCGATCATACAGTGACGTTTGTAGCTGCGCCGATGGTGCACTGGCCGGAAGCTATGGTGACATTTGATACGACAAACGGCGTTTTGTTTGCGGCTGATGCGTTTGGTTCTTTCATCGCATTGGATGGAAAGCTTTTTGCCGATGAAGTAGATTTTGACCGTGACTGGATTGATGAAGCCCGCCGTTATCTGACCAATATTGTAGGAAAATACGGCCCGCATATCCAGCTTTTACTGAAGAAAGCGTCCGGTATTTTGGACCAGATTAAATTTATCTGTCCGCTGCACGGCCCTGTATGGCGTGAGAATTTAGGCTATTTTATTGAAAAATATGATAAATGGAGCCGTTATGAACCGGAAGAAAAAGGCGTTATGATTGCATATGCTTCCATGTACGGAAATACGGAGGCGGCAGCGCAGGCGCTGGCAGCAAGGCTTTGCGAAAAGGGCTGTACAAATGTAAAAGTATATGATGTGTCAAATACACATGTGTCCTATCTGATTTCAGATGCGTTTAAATACAGCCATATCGTATTGGCGTCCGTTACATATAATCTGGGTATTTATCCGGTAATGCATAATTTCCTGATGGATATGAAGGCTTTGAATATGCAGAACCGTACATTTGCTTTGATTGAAAACGGTTCCTGGGCATGTAAGTCCGGTGATCTGATGCAGAAGTTTATTGACGAAGAGCTGAAAAATATGACCGTTTTAAATGAGAGGTTAAGCATTGCTTCTTCAATGGGCGCAGATAAAAATCTGGAACTGGACGCACTTGCGGATGCGATTATTGATTCAATGAAAGAAGAATAGAGAAACAGAATTTTTGGAAAAGCCCCGACCATGTGTCGGGGCTTTATTATGGGCACCTTGCGGTACACTACAGGATTGTTGATGCAGATGGTTATTCCGAATGGAGATATGAAAGATAAATAGTGCGGCTTTGGTTTACAGCGTAGTAACAGGCAGCTTTTGTGGTCTGTTTACTGCGCTGTTTTTATGCTGCGGACTGCGCATAGTTTGGTAAAATATTTTTTATAAAAAACCTTGACCGATAGTTACAACCGATTGATATAATAAGAAAACATTAATAAGGGCAATGCAGCCGATTTCACGAACGGAAGGGAGGTTATGGGATGAAATGAAACTTGTGAAGCGACAAAGGATGCTGATTTTTCTTGCATTTTCGCTGCTTTTATCAGGGTGCGCAGGACAGGGAGACGATGCGGGGGATGCAGCGGGGACCCGTTTCTTTAGGATGGATACGGATATTTCCATTACGGCTTATGGAAGGAATGCCGAAGAAGCCTTAACAGACGCACAGTCTAAGGTTGCTGAATTGGAAAAATTCTGGTCAGTGACAGATGAAAACAGCGACATTTATGCGATAAACCATAGTCAGGGCAGTCCGGTAAACGTAAGCGAAGAAACGGAGAAGATACTTTCTTTTGCGCTTGACATGGCAAAACAGACGGATGGAGCATTGGAGCCAACTATTTATCCGGCGCTTACGGCATGGGGATTTACGACAGGAGAAAACCGGATTCCGGACAAAAGTAAGCTGGAAGAAATTTTAAAGAACGTTGGTTATGGAAACGTCCATTTATCCGGAAATGAGGTAACTCTGCCGGACGGAATGGAATTAGATCTGGGGGCGGTGGGAAAAGGGTTTGCCGCCGATGAAGTGTCAAAGGTCTTAAAACAGGCGGGCGTTATTTCCGCGCTTCTTGATTTGGGCGGGAATATCCAGCTAATCGGGACAAAGCCGGACGGAACCGATTGGAAGATCGGCCTGCGGGACCCGTTCGGGGAAAGTTATATGGGCGTTTTGTCCATAAGTGACAGGGCCGTTGTGACGTCCGGTAATTATGAAAGATTTTTTATCGGAGAGGATGGAAAACAGTACGGACATATTTTAGACCCCGCCACTGGGTATCCGGCAGAAAACGGTTTGGCCTCCGTAACAGTTGTGGCAGAAGAAGGGAAACTGTGCGATGCATTATCCACGTCGCTTTTTGTGATGGGGCAGGAGAAAGCGGCAGATTACTGGAGGGAAAATCAAAACTTCGACATGATCCTCCTTACGGAAAAGGGGGAAATCTACCTGACAGAAGGTTTGGCGGACAAATTTGAACTCGAGCCGGATTATGGCGATGTGAAAGTAGAACGGATAACAAAAACTGCAGACAGGAAAGGAGAATGAAGATGAAAAAAAGGATTGGAAGTATTTTATTGGCAGTCTGTATGCTCATCAGTATTTTTGGGAGCGGCAGTATTCCCGTAAGCGCAGCGGCAAAAATCAGGCTGAATAAGACGTCGGTAACGCTGCAGGTAGGGGAAAAACAGCGGCTTTCCCTGAAAAATATGCCGAAGAATGGGAAAGTCGTATGGACGAGTACCTCAAAATCCAGAGCCGCCGTATCAAAAAAAGGCGTTATTACGGCAAAGAAGCCGGGGAAAGCAACCATCAAGGCCAAACTGACGTATCAAAGCGGCGGAAAGAAACGGACAAGAAATTTTTCCTGCAGAGTGACAATCCAAAAGAAGGAACAAAGTGCCGGAAAAACTTTGGTCGTTTATTTCGGTACGCCGGTGCAAAAACGCAGCGGGCAGGTAGACGGCATTTCTTCCGCGAGCCGGACCGCCGAGGGAAGCACATACAAGGGAAATACGGAATATATCGCAGAACTGATCTCGAAAGAGACAAAGGCGGATTTGTTTGAGATTGTCCCGCAGCAGGCGTATGCCGACATATATGAGACGGTGCGGGACCGGGCGGAGCAGGAGCAGGAGAAAGACGAGCGTCCGGCCATCAAAAATGAGATTAAAAACATCTCGCAATATGACACGATTTATGTCGGCTATCCCATCTGGTGGTCAGATATGCCGCAGATTTTGTACACGTTTTTTGATACATACGATTTGAGCGGGAAGAATATCATTCCGTTCTGTACCCATGCGGGAAGCGGGCTTTCCGGCACCGTAGGGAGGATTAAAAAGCTGGAGCCGCAGGCTGAGGTATACAAAGGACTGGCAATTTACCGGACAGATGTAACGGGAAGTGACAGCAGGGTGAAATCGTGGATACAGAAAAAAGAAAAATAAGAAAAATTACATAGGAGCGGCAGCGCATTACCCCGGTTTTGAAAGAGCCGGGGTAAT
>CAOKHR010000036.1 GCA_948468325.1 uncultured Lachnospiraceae bacterium
TTTTCCACGTATGCAATCGGCGAATCGCCGGATGAAAAAACGATTGCGCTGCTGCTTTTTGCTTATTTCATCCTGCAAATAGAAACTGCCTCTGTCTGCTTTGGCATTTCTGCCTTTTTAAGCAGCAAAGGCCCTGGTATCGGTCTTGGCATTGCGGCGCTGTTTTATTTTATAAACATTCTCGCCAATCTCACCGAAAAAATGGACTTTCTGAAATTTTTCACGCCTTTTAGCTATGCGGAAGGCGCCGACATTGTTGCAGACGGCTGTCTGAATCTTCCCTATTTGTCTGTCGGCCTTGCGGCAGCAGTCATCGGCATAATAACGGCATTTTACTGGTATGGCAAAAAAGACATCTAAAACTTCCGATACCGGTTAAGACATGCAAACACTTCCTGTCTGCGCGGCATGGCAAGGCCTGTCGGAAGATATTTTCCGCCGTAAATTCCCTCCATTCCTTTCTGTGCAATTACCGCAAACAGCCTGTCTGCCGTCTCCTTAATCGTCATCTTCCCCTTTGGCATTTCCTGCAAAACATATTTTAACATATAACCCAACATCACTACCTGTTCCGTATCCGCAATCTGCTCCACATACCGGAGATCTATTGTCTCTTTGTCTATGGAAACGGCATCCCGTCCCATAGCTTTAATCTTCATCCTGTCTCTTCCTCCTGCTTTCGATGCGGATAAAACTCTCCGAAACTCCGGCGCCGCCGCCGGTTTTAACTGTCCCAGTTCCAACGGGAAATGCGATGCTTCTTCTCTGGCAAGTTCTGTTACATCCACCGGCACATACTGCTTCATTTGAATGACCGTATCTGCCTTGTGAAAGTAAGAGCCGCAGCTTCCCGCTACCAGAACCGTAGAAATTCCAAACTGCTGATACAATTCTTCCACTCTGTCAATAAACGGCGTAATCGGCTCCGATTCCCTGTGCACTACCCGCTGCATCAGTTCATCCCGAATCATAAAATTGGTAGCCGAAGTATCTTCATCGATCAGAAAGACTTCTGCTCCCGCTTCCATCGCTTCTATCATATTTGCAGCCTGTGACGTGCTTCCGCTCGCATCTTCCGTAGAAAACTCTTTCGTATCTTTCCCGTTGGGAAGCGTTCCGATAAACATGGAAATATCTGTTTTTTTCACGCTGCGTCCGTCCTCTGCACGAATCTTCACCGCAGTATCATCGGTAATGACAAACTCTCTTCCGTCTCCCGCAATATGATTGTAAACGCCGGCCTCAAGCGCTTTTAGCAGTGTGGATTTTCCATGATAGCCGCCTCCCACAACAAGCGTTATGCCGCGCCGGATTCCCATGCCTGTAATTTTCCCTCTGTGCGGAAGTTCCATGGATACCTCCATAGAAGCCGGTGACTGAAATTTGACAGCGTCATGCATCGGCTTATCGGAAACTCCTGTCGCTCTGGGCAGAATGGCACCGTTTGCCACAAACGCCGACAGCCCCTGCCTGCTAAGCTCTTCGCGGATAAACTGCTGGTCATCAGCCAGCGCAATCACATCGCTGACCTGCTTTTGATTGTATGCCTTATAATACAAAGCTCCTTCTATGCACTCCGGCAGAAATACAAACAAAATCTTCTCCAGCTCTCTGGAATTGACCGTCCTTCCGTTCGCCGGAAAACCAACTTCCAGCCGGAAAACAATCTCACCGCTTTTCGCATCAATCTGGCAGGCGCTGCGCTCTAAAATCTTTTGTCCCGGCCGGCTGACCGCAATCATCCCGCTCTTTCCGGAACCCTTTGCCTGAAAAGAAAACTGATCCGTTTTCTGATAAAACCGCCGGATCAGCATATCCTGTAAAGCAGCCTTCCGCCAGAAACTGTTATAATACTCTTTCGGAAATCCCCCCTGTTTTTCCCCGACAATCACACTGATTTTTGACGGCGCCGCAAACGGATCTCCCTGCACATGGTCAATCGACAAAATATAATTCCGAAACTGATACTTCCCGACCGTATCTTTATAAGCCGGATAACTTCTGCGGTCTATCCTGTTTAATAAATCCCTTAAATCTTCTGCTCTTTTCATAATCGTTGATTTCCTCTCCATTTATTACAAAACAAATCATTCTGTCAAAATAAGGCACTGTAAAAATTTTGAAATTTAGCTGTTTTTTATAATCTTTTCTAAAAACTCTCCTGGCATCATAATCTCTGGCATTTCAATCTCTACATCCAAAAAATCTTTGTCACCTGTAATAAAAATATCTATATTTTCAATAATGGCAGTATAAAGCACTGGATAATCATTTATATCTCTAATATCAAAAAGATTTCCCGGCATATGCCGGGGCGTGTAAACAAGCTCATATGACAAGTCCGATAAAAAAGAATCAACAGCATATCTCTTTTTCGGAAATTTTCTGGCTACAACAGCGGTTAATTCGTCAATTATAAAAGAGGACAAAACCAGTTTATGATTTCTTGTGATATAATCTAAAATCTTCCTGAATTGTTCATTTGGGAAGAGCATCATTGAAATTAGGATATTTGTATCTAACATTATTCGCATTTATATTGTTCGCCTCTTTCTGCCCGAATTTCCTTTACAAGTTTTATAATATCCTGCTCATTTTTAATGCCCAATTCCTCTGCTGCACCCTGAAAAGCTTCCTGCGCTTTCAGCAAAGCATTTGTGGAAGCATTTGTTAAAATAACCCTATCTCCTTCTTCCATAAAAAGAATTTTATCTCCTTCTCGTATTCCAAGCGCATTTCTAATTGCGACAGGTATTGTAATTTGACCTTTCGACGTTACTTTTGCCAATTCCATATTTGTAATCTCCTTTCCATATTCCTTACTTTCCTTACATTTTATTATATTTTATAATAGTAAAATGTCAATCTGCTTCTCCTTATTTTGTTTCATCCATCACATAATATTTTTAGAAATGAAGCAGCGTCACCTGTCCGCCAGCTCCGATAAAATCTCCCGTTTCCTCGTCCCAATCAAAAGCTGCTTATTATATGTCAAATATCTTTCGCATGTATACTCTGCCAAAAACGCCGCAGCTTCTTTGCTGACGGTAAGCTCCGTTACGAACACCACCATTTCCTCTCCGGCTCCAAAAGCTTCCTCCATAAAATCAAACGCATATTCCAAAGACTTTCCGGCCAGATCAAAGACCTCATTGAGCCTATCCCTCTGTTTCTCAAAAAATCCTCTGGCATAGGAAAACGCCTCCTCCGGCGACGCTTCTTTTTGCACAGGCATTCCTTCTTTTAGCAGCATAAGCAGCCGCTCATTCTGCGTCTTTTCTTCTTTTCCAGAGAATCCGTCCTGCTCCGTTTTGCGGAAGGAATTTTCTAATTCTTCTAATTTCCGCTGATATTCGTTCTGCGGATTTTCTCCGTCCGTCATATTGCTGCGGTAAGATTTTAAGAAAGAAAAATAACCGTCCGTTACTTTCTTTTCTGTAAATGCCTCTGCAAAATATCCCATAAGGCCGTCCAGAAGAAGATTTACGACACTGATTCGCTCGTCAAACGCCGCTTCATATATTCTTGCAAACACGGCTGGCTTTACTTTTCCGGACAAAATTTCCCTGATTCCGTAATCATCCTGATATTTCCGGTACAAATCCACATAAGCCGCCACATCTTCCGCCACGTCTTTGTGATGCAGATATTCGTAAACAACTTCTTCGGAAACGTCTATTCCCATTTCTTCATAGCGGCAGAGCAGATGGCTGAAATCTTCCCATCCCCTTGCCGTAACATACTGCATGCCGTCTACGTCTGCTTCCACCCGGTAAAAATTTTTCGGCCGCAGCTCCAGATAGCTTAGCAGCGCGCCGTGCAGCTTTTGATTCCTTGCATATTCCCGCCATACATTGTAATCGGCTTCTACAAAAATACTTCTCACACGGTCTAATGTCACCATGTCAAATTCCCTTACCGACTTGTTGTATTCCGGAGGATTGCCCGCTGCCACAATCAGCCATCCCTCCGGCACCGCCTGATTGCCGAAAGTTTTGCACTGCAGAAACTGAAGCATCGTAGGCGCTAATGTCTCTGAAACACAGTTAATCTCATCAATAAAAAGTATTCCCTCTTTTAAACCGCTTTCTTCCATTCTCCGGTAGATACTGGCAATAATTTCGCTCATCGTATATTCTGTTACAGAATACGTCTTTCCCTGAAATGTTTTTTCCCTGATAAACGGGAGGCCGACAGCGCTTTGCCTCGTGTGGTGGGTAATCGTATAAGATACCAGCAAAATGCCGCACTCTCTGGCAATCTGCTCCATAATCTGTGTCTTTCCGATGCCCGGAGGCCCCATCAGAAAAATCGGTCTCTGCCGTACCACCGGAATTATATACTCACCGAACATGTCTTTTGCCAGATATGCCTTTACCGTATGTTTGATTTCTTCTTTTGCCTGTTTAATATTCATGCATCCAATCCTCCGGATCTAATCTAAGGCGCATCGCCCAGAGCGGTACCGCCGTCTCATCATAATCTCCCAAAAATAAAAAAGCCGTCCGGTAATCCGGTTTGTTTTCAGGATAAATGCCTTTCCCGTCTGTAAAATAAAGCAGACCGTCCGGCTTTTTTAATTCTCCTTTCATCCGCAATTCTTTTATATAAGAAAACGCCGGACGAAAATCTGTTCCGCCGCCGCCAAGAATTTCATACTCCGCAAGCAGGCGCTTCAAATCCTGTTCCTTTCTGATTTCGTCATCTTTTTGTATACGCTCATCGCATTGTAAAATTCGTATGGAGGATTTCTCAAAAAAATGCTCCCTCATAGAAAGAATGGAGCATGTCTCTTCCAAAAATCCTTTTACCAGATCACCGCTCGTAGAATAACTGGTATCAATTACAATGACAAACTCATGTATTTTCTTCTTTTCTCTTGTTTCCAAAGGCTCAATCAACGGAAGTGTTCCGTAAAGGCTTAATCCATATGTATAATACCCCAGATCAAATTCTTCCGGATCTAAATGCGGCTCCTCCATAAGCACGGAAAACTTCCGTAAAAAATCCCTGTAGCTGCGCCTGTTTTTTGCAGCCTGCACCTGCAGGCGAAAACATTCTTCACCCGCATCCTTTTTATCTCCTCTGCGGTTCTGTTCGAAAGTCACCTGTCTGGCCGTCTTGTCCCAATTCTGTTTTGCCTGCACAACGGCCGGTGCATGCGTTTCCTCTTCTTTCGGCCAGAATCTGTGGTCATCCGTATAAAATTCAGCCGCCAGCGCTTTTACCTTTTCCTCCTCCTGTTCCCTTAGCCACTGATAAACAATTGCCGCCGATATGCCCTGCCCTTTGCTCTTTAACGTATCATAGGTATCTTTGCGCAGCCAGCTTAAAATCCTTTTCGTACATTTTTTATCCATAGAATCAATCACAAACTCGGCCGCAATATCACACGCAGCATTCCAAAGCCTGCCATCCCGCCTGCCTTTCATCCAGAGATGTTTGAACAGACAGTGAAGCACCGTATGCAGATACGCCCGGTCTAAAAATCCCGCATTCTTTTTAAAAATCCGAAGCAGAGGCTCTGGCGCATAATACAGATACACTCCGTCTGTCGCAAACGTAAACAGCCCTTCATACCTGCGGTAAGAAAGCGCGGACAATGCCGGTGCAAGATACCTAAGCTCTAGATAAAGCTCATGGTGGACAAACGTCAGGATTTTACCCGACATTTCTTCTTCCCACTCCGTCTGTGTCTGAATATGCCCCATAGCGCAGCTCCCTCCCATACAAGCTAAAATGCGTCAAAATCATAACGTTTCTCTCTTTCTTTCTCTCTGCCGGACGCCTGCATCTGCAGCAAATCCGCCGCTCCCTCCGGCCAGTCTGATTCCGCCGCGGCCTGAATGCATTCTGCAAGATTTGCGCCATAGAGCATACCCTCCCGACATAAAAAATGCAGAATTTCCAAATCTTTTTCTAAAACAAGACACTTTGCCAGTTCCGGCATGTGCTCTTTTATGTATAACCGGTAAATTTCTTTTTTCTTATCCGTCAGACCGTACGGATACTGCAGCCTGTCAAGCGCCATGCGGGACAATGTCGTTTCCGATTCTTCCGCACACGCCTGTAAAAACACATCGTCATAGCCCGAAAAATCTACGCATTCATCCAGAAAGCACTGTCTTGCACGAAATCCCCCGCCCGTAATTTTCCTGCCAAACAAATGCGCCGGAGCAATCTCATCATAAGACTCATAATACTCCGGATAAAACAAAACCGCCTCTGTCCTGCCTTCTACTCTGAAATAAACTTCCAGATCCGAAGAAATCTGGCTTAAAATTTTCCTGACTTTGCTTTTTTTGTTTGCCGGATGACGCAGTATTAGTTTTCGAAACAGCATAGTATTCATAAACGCATCGCTGCCGATTTCTTCCACACCCGCGCCGATTTCCAGCGTCTTTAAATTTCTGCAGTTATAAAATGCGCAGCTGCCGATTTCTTTTACCGTATCCGGAAGCGAAACTTCTTCTACCTCATTGCCGCACAGCTCCTGTAAAAAGACATGAGAATCTTCCTGTCCCAGCAGCGTTTCTTCATATCCTTCTTTTGGCAGGCGGCTGTTTCGCGCAAAACAATACGGGGCAATTTCCACAACCGGACGCCCCGCAATCTGTGACGGTATACGAATCAAAGGAGACATTCCGTAGATACGAAGCAGCCGTACGCCCATGTCCTCTCTCTTTTGCCAAAGCACACGATATGTCTGCGTCTGCTTCATAGTACCATCTCCTGTTTCAGATTTTCATTTGAATTATATCACATTTCACCGCCTTTGCAATCCTTTTTATTCATACGCAATTTTCATCAGCTCTTCCGGCGTGCTGATTCCTTTTTTTACCAGCTTCACCGCATTGTCCCTCAATGTGCTCATATTCTGATGCTCTTTGGCATAAGCGACAATTTCTTCTGCCGAAGCGTGATTGCTGATCATATGGCGCAGCGTATTATCTACCAGAATAATCTCATGAATCGCGATTCTTCCCTTATATCCGGTATGATTGCAATGCGGACAGCCGCAGCCGCGCCAGACTGATTTCACGTCTTCGCCAAGAAGCTTTCTCTCTACAGCCGTTGTATCCACTTTCTGAATGCAGTTCGGACATATTTTCCGCATCAGACGCTGTGCTACCATTCCCACTATGGAATTTGCAACCAGATAAGTCTCTACACCCATATCTTCCAAACGCACAATACTTGAAGCAGCATCGTTTGTATGCAGCGTACTAAGCACCATGTGTCCCGTAATTGCCGCACGGACCGATATTTCAGCCGTCTCTCCGTCACGTGTTTCTCCAACCATAATGACATCCGGATCCTGACGCAGAAGAGCCCGAAGTCCCGTTTCAAATGTCAGGCCCGCCACCGGATTCACCTGCGTCTGGTTAATTCCCAAAACATTTTTTTCTACGGGATCTTCAATAGTGGAAATATTAATCATCCGCCTGGACAAATAGTCCAGTATCATATATAAAGTCGTAGATTTTCCGCTTCCCGTCGGCCCCGTAATATAAATAATCCCGTTTCTGTAGTTAAGCATCGGCAGAAACTTCTGATAGCTTTCGTCTTCCATACCGAACTGCTCTGCATAATCCAGATTTGCCGAAGCGTTTAAAATACGGAGAACTGCTTTTTCTCCAAATACGGTCGGCATCAGAGAAACTCTGACATTCACAGATCCGCTTTCTGTTTTCACTCTGAAATGGCCGTCCTGCGGAATTCTCTTCTCCGCAATATCCAGATTTGCCATAATCTTAATCCTGGCGACTAACGGCTGATGCACATTCCTCTGCAAAGATACATAATCTAAGATGACGCCGTCAATTCTCATTCTGACTTTTGTTTCCTGATCAAACGGCTCGACATGAATATCGCTGGCATTGCTCTTAATTGCCCGTTCTACAAGACTGTTAAGCAAATGTATAATCGGAGCCCCTGCCTCCGTACTGTCCAGGTCATTCAAATCCAGAGAATCCATGTCTTCCGTTATAAAACCTTCATTTGCCTGCGTTGCCGCTTCTCTTGCGTCAATTTCCGCAAAATAATATGCTACGGCCTGACGCAGAGGCTCCTCTCTGCTCAGCTTAATTTCCAGATAACATCCTGTCTGCTGCCGCACTTCCTCTAATGCAAAATAATTCAGAGGATCATTCGTAACCAGTGTCATCGTATGGTTCTTTATTCCGGTCGGCAAAAGCAGATTCCGCTCCGCCAAATCCTTATCAACCATCGCAACTGCTTCCAGATCAACCTGCTGCTGCTCGACATCCACGATTTCCAATTCCAGCCTGCTTGCCAATGCTTCTAAAACCTGCTGTTCTGTCACAAAATTAAGCTCAATCAAAATCTGCCCCACACGCCTGTCCCTGTGCTCTTTCTGATAAGCAAGCGCCTGTTCCATCTGAAGGCTGTTTACATATCCTCTTTCCTCCAGAATTTCTCCGATTCTTAAATTTGTCCGCAAATCTTTCCCTCCCTGTACTGTTTCATTCTGTTACACTCTGGTCATACATATAAATTGCCATCTTACAGGTTATCTCCGACTGCTCCCCCACTGTCCAGTCTTCTTCAAAATACGCCCTTTCGTTTATGCCAATCGAACGTATCTGTACCGCGGGACAATTTTTCTCCACATCATCCATAAAAGACAGAAAATTCTTTTTGTCTCCTCTTAGTACCAGACTGCCCGTAGCTTTCATCATATACTTCTCCACCGCCAAAGCCGTATTTTCCTGCGCGGGATTTTCCTCTTCCTTCTGCATATAAGCCTGCAAATCCGAAGGCACCGCCTCTTCAATGGCCAGAGACACCGGAAACAAATCATACTTTAACGCAAGTCCTGTCAAAAGCTCATCTACCTGCCGGTTCTCCATTTTCTCATAATAATCGGAAGAAAGATTTTCCAACTCTTTCCTGTTTTCTTCGATCGACTGCTGCACAGCGCCCATGCTGTCCATGCAGTCCTGCATCTTAGCTTCCGTTTTTTCCAACTCGCCGCTTTCTATCATTTTTTCCTGAAATTTAAAAATCCCGGGCAGAATCAGCAGTCTGATAAACAAAAAAGCAATTAAGACACTAAGGGCCAGCTTTAATAAAAATATATCATTATCTGTCAGTTCCAGTTTCATTTTGTACCTCCCGCTATCATTTGCTTTTATTCTATAGGATTTCCTTTCATAACACAGGAAAGAGAAAGTCTGTACCACTCATTTTCATAATTATAACCCGTATAATCCACCGTCTGAAAAAGCCCTGTTTTCTGCAGCTGCAAAATATAGGCCGGAACATCAATTACCTCTCTGCTGCTTGCTTCAAACGTCAAAACACCGTCGTCCGCATCATATCCGCAAATAGAAAATTCGATTCTGTGTCCGCCGACATTTTCTATCTGATGCATCAAATCTCCGGACATCTGGGGATATGTCTTTAGATTCTGCTCTGTCTGTTTCACTTCCCCGATGGCATTTTTTATCCGTGCAAGGCGTTCTTTCTGTTCAAGCGCCTGCGTATACTTTTCCTGCGTACTCACCGAGTCAATCCACTCCTGCTGCCTGCTTACTTTTGCAGACGCAGCCAGGTTCATTCCGGTAATGACTCCCGTCAAAATCAGGCATAACAGGAAAATAACTGCCGGAACAATCAGATGCCTGCCGATTCCCTGTCTTTTATCCGGCTTTCCCAGATTTTTCTTATAAATTTGATAAAGATTTATGACCTTTTTGTTTTTCTGCATCAGGGCGCCGATACACGGAATCCAGTCTCCCGCCTCTTCCTGACCCAAAACGGAAATCTGACGGTTTAACTTTATCGGAAAAGCTCTCAGTTTAAGACTTCTAATCCCTTCTATACTCACTTCGAAATCTGCTTCCGGACAGCCTGCATAATAAACGTCGGTAATCGGAATTTCGCTTTTCTCCGATGCATAAAACTGCAGGATTCCGGAAATGCTGCGCACAATTTCCGTTCCGAAATCAATTGTACCGGGTTCCCCAAACAAACGGCTCCTGCTCGAATACAAATACCGCCCGTTTTGGCAGAGTATACTTGTCATACTCCCTTCTTCAAAAAAAAGATAAATCGCCGTCTGCGCCACATAGCCTTCCGATTCCTGCAAAACGTTCAGATACCCTTCCATGGGGACTGTAATGCCGCTTACTGTAATGCCGGATGCCGTGCAGATTTCCATAAAACGGCCCAGCTGTAAGCGGTCCGCTCCCCCTGCACAAATATCCACACTCTTTCTTTTCTCCTGAAAAAGTACCGTATAATCCGCAATTTCACCTCGAAAGCTCTCGCCAATTTCTCTTGACGCCATATCCGTAAACTGCTTTCCTTTTGCATAGGGCAGTTTCAATACCCTGTTCGAACACATGCCTGCCGGCAGCACAAGACGAGCCGGTTTTGCTTTCCATTCTGCGGAAAGTCCGTCAAGCGCCTGCTGCCACCGCTCAAAAGGATCTCCTTCAGATGCCAGCTTTATTTTTTCTACCTGTAATAATCCAGGATACCTGCCTTCCCTGCCAATCGAAACGAACAGACAATCCTCCTGAAATACAATGACAGTCTGACTCATATTTTTCCTCCCTCTGTTATGCCGCTCCTTCTATCGCACTGTATGACTGGTAAATCGGAAGCATAACGGCTATGATAATAAAACCAACTAACAGCGCCATAATGCAGATAAGAACGGGCTCTAACATCGTTACCATCCGCTTTGTCGCCGCCTCTGCCTCTTCTTCCATCGTCACTGCAATAGAATCCAGCATTGTATCCAGCCTTCCGCTTTCCTCACCTACTAAAATCGTACTGGACAGCTTGTTTAAAAAGCCATCGATTCCTTTCAGCGCCAAAGACAAAGGCGCCCCGCTTTTTACCATTGTGATTGCTTCCTGAAACTGCTCTTCGATATAAAGGTTCCCCACGGTTTCCCCTGCGGTTTTAAGAGCCGTCACAATCGGCATGCCGCTGGAATATAAACTGCTTAAAGTTCTGGCAAACCGTGCCGTATAGATTACTTTATTTAATTTTCCAAACACCGGCATATGCACTTTTATATAATCAACCCTTTTGCGCACACCGTAAATCTGAAACGTAATCCGCAGAATAACTGCCAGAATAAATATCAGAAACAGCACAATATACCACTGGCTGACCAAAAAATGAGATACGGCCATTAAAATTTCCGTCACTGCCGGAAGATGTGCCATTTCTGCAAAAAGCGCTTCAAACTGCGGCAGAATAAAGGTTACGATTAAAATTACAACTGCCGCGCACATAACAAGCAATACCACAGGATAAGTCATAGCCGAACGCACCTGCTGGTTCATTCTGTGATTTTTCTTATAGTAAAGAGCCAGCCGGTTCATTACGGAATCAATATTTCCGCTTCCTTCTCCGGAAGAAATCATTCCCAGCATCAGTTCCGGAAAGCACTTCTGTTTTTCCATTGCCTCTGACAATCCGACTCCCTTTTTCAATTCTGCCAGAATATCCCGGTAAATTCCTTTCATTACCGGCGACAGCCCTTCTTCCTGTGAAACAATTTCCAAAGCCCGGGCAATACTGACTCCGGAAGCCAAAAGCGCTGCCATTTCCTGAGAAAATTGTGAAAGCTGCCTGGCAGACAACTTCTTTCTCTTTTTTCTGGGCACGACATCTTTTGCCTCAATCAGATACAGGCCCTGTTCTTTGAGCTGCCGCTGCAATACATTTTCCCCGGATGCTTCCATCACTCCGCGCTGTATCTTCCCATTCATATTTTTCGCCTTATACCGATAAGCCGCCACTTGTCTGCCCCCTTTATCTTTACAAAAATGATGCGTACGCATCTGCTATTTCATTTCCCCAAAAAAACGCTGCTGCAAGTCCCGTTGCCAGAAACGGCCCGAATGCAAACGGATCTTTTCTGGAAAGCCTGCCCCGCGCTAACATGACGGCACAGTAAATTCCCCCGAAAATCAATCCCAAAAACATCGCTACGAGAACCGCACGCCATCCCAGCAGAAAACCGCTTGCCGCCATTAATTTTATGTCTCCCCCTCCAAACGCTCCTTCAATCAGGACAGCCAGAAGAAACATCGGCAGTGAAACAATAACGCTGCCAATCAGGCAATCTGTTATCCTGTTTGCAGGAAAGAGCAGACAGGAAACAATTCCCAGCAAAAAAACTGCAATATGAAAACGATCATAAATGATCCTTGTATCCCAATCTATAAGGGCCACCATAACTAATATGCACAAATATGCAAACGCGATACTGCCCTGCAAAGACAGCAGCCCAAACTTTCCGCAGCCAAAAAAAATGCCGCAGAAAACAAATGCAAAACCTCCTGCAAATTCCATTAAAACATATCTTTTTTTAATCTTCATACCGCAGGCGCGGCATTTCCCTTTTTGTATCAGATAACTGACACATGGAATCAGTTCCTTTGATGTCAGTGTCTTCCCGCAGCCCGGGCAAAAGCTTCTCCCGTATACCACACTCCTGCCTCTGGGAAGACGGTAAACGACTACGTTTAAAAAACTAAATATGCAGGCTCCTGTCAGAAAACGGAGCGCCCACAAAATTCCTTCCAGTACCTCTGTCATCTTTTCCTTTCTTTCTGCCGTCAGACAAACAGGGGCACACACCCTGTTTTAACGCCTTAATAAACGGCACCCTGTTGTGTTTTTATAAACGCATGCTGATAATATACTTCATAAGTAAGCGGTTCATTACAGTAATACACCAGAAAGTCGCCTTCCTGATAGCAAAACCGCTGCACTTCATATCCGCTCTCATCTGTCTGCAATACCCAGAAATCACCCGGCACTTTACTGTCTGTAATCACTTTTTTCCATACTTCTTCCGTGACGCCTCCTTCCCCGGAAGCATCGCAGAAGAAATGCCCGGAGCCATAAGCCTCAACAGATGCCGCCTGAAGCGCCATGCGCAGCGACTTGGCATTTCCTAACGCCACCTGTGCGTCAGCCCTCCGCATAATGGCAAGAATCCCCGGCACGGAAGCTGTGACGACTGCAAGAATAAGAATAGCTGCAGACAGAATCTGAACGGTTCGTTTATATTGGATTGTCTCTTTCAATTTCTGATTTTTTTCACTCCGGCTGAATTAATTTACGGTA
>CAOKHR010000037.1 GCA_948468325.1 uncultured Lachnospiraceae bacterium
AACGCCCAGTTTTCTTTGCTAAGCTCCGATGAAATATAAGACGCCGTCGCGGAAAAGTCTGCCGATATATTGGAAATGTTGCATTCCGGCCTTTTCTTTTCCAGTTCGACATGTATTTCCAGAATCTTTAGTTTCTGATACAGATTTTTGAATTCTTTTTGAAAGCGGTACATTTCACTTTCAAACAGCAATTCCGCCTGCGTGCTGATCATTTGCGCCCTGTTTATCATGTTGTTTCCTTCTTCGGTGCAGTCCGCTTTCAGGCTGCTTCCCGTCAGATAATTTTTCATCTTGTCTATGTTTTCTAAATTATCCAGTTTTCCCAGGACATTGCTCTTTGCGGTTTTCGCCATATCTTCCAGATCACTGATAATTTTCTCCTGATGATCCTCTATTTTTGCATCAAAATCTCTGGTCCGCTCCTGTACCTGCCTTTTTATAAAACTTTTTAAGTCCGTATGTTTTGTCCGCTCCAAATCGGCTAATCTCTGTTCGTAAGATTTTGTCAGCCCTTTCATATGATAATCCAGAGCGCCGTATATATTCTGCAGAAGCTGCAGCAGCTTTTTTGTCTGCGCGACTGTACGCTGCTTTGCCGTCTGTTCCAGTAAAATTTTCTCCGTTTCCAAAGATTCTTCCAGCAGCGGGAGCCCCTCCTTCACGGCTTCTTCCATGCCCAAAACAGAGATGGAAACATAAGGAAGCACGACAACGTTTTCGAGTTCCAACTCCTCTTCCAGCTTCATCTTTATAAAACCCAGCACCTGCTTCCTCTCTCTGGGCTTTATCATATCCAGCCTTGTAACAACGAAAATGCACTGCGGCAGAATCGAAGATAAATTTTTCTCAATAAAATAAAGCAGCGTTTCCGGCGCGGGATGCTCGGCGGAAATCAAAATAATAGACAAATCGGACATATTTTTTAACGTGCGGATTGTTACATCTTCGTGCCATGCCTCCGTTACGTTTGTGCCCGGAGTGTCAATAATGCGAATATCTTTTTTCAAAAAATCCGCCGGCATCCGTACACGGACAAAATCCAAATCCTTTGCCACATCCGGATTTGTAGTAATTTCTTCTAACTTATCTTTCATGGACTCATAATCGTCAAACCAGATCCTCTGGCCCTTTGACGCGCCGATTTTTTTGACGTCCAGGCAGTACTCGGAGTGATACGTCAATATCGTTGAAGCGACCGTAGTTCCCTGTAAAATACTGGACACTAACAGCTGCTTTTGCAAAAGCGCGTTGATAAACGTGCTCTTTCCCGTAGAAAATTCTCCGATTACACTGATATTAAGCTTCTTATCATTCTGTTTCGCCCTGATCCCGCCTAACATTCTGCGAAACTGCTCATACTGGCCCGTCTCCTTTCCATACCGCTCAATCAGGCCTTCGGCAAACGACAAATGTTCCTCGATGCCGCCGAGATTACTTAAGTTATCCAGTGAAAAATAATCCATATTATTTGTATCCATACTGCATTTCTCCTGTGCTTTAAGCGCCTACAAGGGCAAAAATCAGTGCGTCCAGTTCCGCGTTTAATTCATGAATCCGCGCTTCGCTTTTGATTAAAGATGCTTTCCGGGCTTCTACGTCCTGCTCTCCTCTTCTCTTATCCTCGATTACGTTCTGAAGCTGGTTTTCAATATCTTTAAGCTCTTTGGATAAGCTGTCAACAATTTGTCCTTTTACCTCGTTCAATTTGCGTTCAATGCCGTCGGCAAGGTCTTTTGCCTGCTCTTCCGCTTTTTCCGATATACTCTTAACCGCTTCCTCGCACACTTTGGCTTTTAATTTCTCCATTGCACGGGAAGACCCCTTGCCGATATTCAGCAGAAACGAGCCTACAATAACGCCGATCAGCGTAATCGGATTGAGCATTCCAAGAAGTCCCAGAACAAATCCCGCGCCGATTTCAAACGCCGCTGTCTGAGCCAGCTCTTTTCCTATCCCGTTTACGCCTCCGGAAAAAGCAAGCCCTATATCCCCGAGCGCCAGCCCTCCGGCGACGCCGGCTACTCTCTGCCAGAACGGAACCGTATTCGTATCGTAATCTTTTCCGATTAATTCAACGTTAATTTCATCAATATCACTGTAAATCTTTGAAAAATCTTTTTCTGCCGCGCTGAAAATGGAATCTGCTTCTTCTTCTATTGCCGGAGTAAGCACTTCTTTCTGCCAGTCGCTTTGTGCATCGCGGATTTTATCTTTTAAATAATCAGATATTTCCGATACGGCGTTTTCTGTCTTTTTCTTTGACGGAAGAAAACCTAACGATGTGGAAGGCGTATACTCTTCAATCCAGACAGGAACCGAATTTACCATGTCGCTCATTTGTTTTTTCGCTAGTCTTTCAAATTTCCGCCCAGATTTTTCAATTTTTGCCTGCATTTCCAATTCTTTCTGTTCCTTTTCTTTTTGGGCAAGCGCTAACTGGGGCTGGATTCTGGCATATTTCTCTTTCACATCATCCAGAGAGCTTTCCAGCAAAGCGCGTTCTCTGGGAATGACAAGTTTCAGCGCCTCCGTGCTTAAAATCTGACGGACTTTTTTTGCCGGAGAAGCCAGCTTTGCTTTTCCTTTTTCCTTAGTCAGAAATTCTGTCAGCCTTTTTTCAAGCGGGCTCATCCCGGATTTTTCAATCAAATCATCGTCATTATCCAGACGCCCGTCCAGTGCGTTTAACGCAGAAATGCAGAATACTTCCGGCTGCGGATATATCTCTTTTAATTTCAATTCCGCATACTGGCGGATTTGGGGCTGCTCACGGGCTCTGATCTGGTCAAACCGGTTCACAACGAAGAAGACAGAGTCAAAACTGTTGCCTTTTAAGTCTTTTTCTACAAATTTCATTTCATCGCCCGCACAAATTGCATTTGCGTTCAAAACATAAAGAATCGCATCCACCTTTGCCAGATAATCCATTGTCACCCTTGTTCTGGTTTCATCTTCGTTCAATCCCGGAGAGTCAATAATTTCAACGCCGTTTTTCAAAATTTCCAGTGGGTAAAACAACTCCACTTTTTCATAGGGGCTCTGCAGCTTAATCTGTTTTTCATCCGCTCCCATAGGAATTACAACATAGTCTTCAATTTCGTCATAAGGGATGTCAAGCGGAGGAATCGGCCTTCCCTGATATTTTTTCATATGGCGGACTGCTTTTTCCGCCAGGTTTTCCGGAAGCTCTTTGGGCAGCGGATTTCTGAAATACAAAACAGCTTTCTTTTGCGACCCGTATTTTACTTCATTGATAACAGCCGTGCATGGCAGCGCATACGCCGGAAGTATTTCTTCTCCCAATAATGCATTGATAAACGTTGACTTTCCGTTTTTAAATGTGCCGGTAACCATGATTTTAAATGTATCATTCATCACTTTCGTACTTAAATCGGCCAGCTCTTCTTCCTTTGACATGTTAAGTTCGCTCGTTACTTCCGACGCTCCCTTTAAAATTTCAGCCAGCTCTTTCTGGTTCTTCTGGTATTCTTTCAGATTATCTAAAACATTGTAATTTTCCATTTTCTTCTCTCCTTGTTTATCGCATCTCTTTTATGGTATTACTTATCTTCTGCAGTTTCAAAAGGCTGTCTGCAATCTGCGTTACATATTTTCCCTCACCTGGAATATTTATGTTATCAATCGCCGCCTTCTGGACGTTTAACCAGTTCTGCTCGCTCTTTTTGGCTTCCTGAATGATGTTGTCATACACGGATGTCAGCCTGTCCTCGCTCTCTGCCAAAGATTCCTGAATAAATGCCGGCACATAATTTGCAATTTCTTTTTTTACCATATCTTTCTGCTCGGCAATTTCTTTTTTGAAAAACTTTTCGGAAAGAATAGAAGTCCCTGTCCCAATACCCATCGTTGCAACAATCGGCAGAAATCCCATCGCGGAAAACAGGGTAAATCCGGAAATACTTAAAACGGCAGACGCAATCCGGACAACATTCCGCTGCTTGTCAAGATCCCCAAAGGAAATATTTTCGGTACATGAAAAATTTTCAAACATCTCTTTTTCAGAAATTGCTTTTTCCTGAAAGGCGACATAAGACTGAAATGTTTTTTCAATTGCCGAACTATACCATCTTGCGTCCTCTCTGATCCTTCTGGAAACAATATTTTCAATGCTGACCGCCATATTTGTAAATTCGATTTTGGAGCGGTAAGCAAAATCTTCCGTCCACCATTTCTGCGGATTGTTCGCATGTCCGGCCTCATACTGAAGCCTCTCCGTAATACTTTTTGAATACTCGTCAATCTTTGACAGCAGTAAATCATAGCAATCGGTACACTTCTTTTGCATCTGAACATGCAGTTCTCCCCATACAAGCAGCAGTTCAGCTAATTTCTGCCGTTTATCGAGAATTATCTGCTTTCGTTTCTCCTGGTCCGACTCCTCCGCAATCCGCTGTTTTTCCTGCAGCGCCGATATAGCATATTCCAAAAGAGACGCAGTTTTTTCCAGCGCCCATGTTTCAATCGTCTGCACTCTTTCGGGATATGTAACCCATTCTGAGATTTTCAGTTTAATCTTATCCATACCCATCACATCATCAAACGAATCGTCTTCCAGCTCTGTCTGATATGAAATATAAACAGGAATATCCATCTTCCACGATGCCAGTTTCTGCCTGATATAGCGGACGACGCCCGCGCGTTCCTGCAATGGAATCAAATCCAGTTTTGTCACAACTAACATCATAAAAGGAATCTTTCTTGCAAGCAGTCTTTCTTCTATAAAAATCTTTTCCGTCATACTAAGGGCAGCGATTGCGTTTACTGCTATAATTACGCCGTCACAGCCCAGCAAAGCATCATTTACAACTTTTATTCTTGCCTCATTCAAATCGCCCGCGCCCGGCGTATCAATCATCTCGATATTTCCCTCATCCAGCCATTTTGACTGAATGCCGACCAGGACATTTCCGCGGAAATCTTCCCCGCCAAAATTTCGCGCGACAAGATCTTCCCATGCATTTTGTGACAACTCTCTTTCTTCTAATTTTTCATTTTTCTCATTAAAAACAGCCATTGCCTCTTTGGCATGATAGCGGATTCTTGTCATAACGGCCGTCGTCGGAAGATCTCCCACCGGAAGAAAATCCCGTTCCAAAAGCTTATTGAGAAACGTGCTTTTTCCGCGTGAAAATTCGCCCACTACGGCAATGGTAAACCGTTCGCGGTTTGCACTCTGCCGAATCTTGTTTATTTCCAATGCAAGATCCGAAAAACCATTCTCTTTCAATGCTTTTATGGAATCTGTCATAACGGATTCCACTGCCTTTCCTAATTTGAAAGGCTCCGCTCTTTTTACTGCCGGAGTTTCTTCTGGTTTTTGTACGTTTTTATCCGCGTTTAACGGAGCTTCTTTTGCTTCTTCATGATCCGTCAACGGTTTTTTGAAGAAATCGGCGTTTGATACTTTATATGCCATAATCCATCACCCTTTCGATAAGTATTTTTTATAAAAATCAATGTCAATGACCTGATACATTGGCAGCAGCGACGGTTCAACCAGCAGCTGCAGTAATTTTCGCATCCGCTTTTCATCAGAAACTGTATAATCGGCATTTTCCAGAATAGATTGAATCACTTTATCGTATTCGCCCATCAGCTCCTTTCGGATTTCATTGTACTGATTTTCATCGTATTGCTGAATGGCTTTGTGCCGGAATAATCCAACCGGTTTATCGAAATCAATATTTTTAAATGCATCCCTGTACTCATAGTCCTCATAACCGATAATCTTTTCCGTAGGCAGTTCCAGCGTGACTGCATACCGGATCGGATAAACAAGCGTTTTATCGACTTCTCCCGTTGTCTGATATTTCAGATAAGGAAACGTAATGCACAAGCACCCGTTTTTAATGGAAAGAATGGGCAGCCCCTGGCTGTAACCCATTGGCAGCCTGCAGTCCAGCAGGAAATTACTTTTCTTTAAATTATTTTTTATTTGTTCAATTGATGGAACCATACGCATCCCCCTTTATTACATGCACGAAATCATCTGGCAGTTGCCGTCTTCCCACGCGTCCAGAAAAGTATCCAGCGGAACCATTTCTCCGCATCCGTTTGGATTTCCCGAATCATTTAAAATCACCATAGGATTGTCCGGATCGCTGTGGTCTACCCCGATGACTTCAACCGCGTGGTTGGGCCCGTCCCCCGGAGTAAAGAGGTCGTCATTTTCCCCATACCAGATTTCATCCGAGTCAATTGCTACAATTACTTTTTTTCCTGCTTCCAGGTCTCTCTGCAAATCCGAAAAATCATTGTGAAAACTCATATCACTGTGTACGCCGTAATATTCTAAAACCTTGTCCATATTTAAAAGCGGCGTTCCGCTGTCCTCACTGAACCAGCCGTTTTTCTCCGCTAAGTCAGCCAGCTCTTCTATGTCAATTTCCTGATTCGTCAATTCTTCAATCACAAACTTTTGGGAATAAAGAGCGCAGCGTCCGGTTTCGCCCTGGAATTCCCATTCCTGCATAGAACGCCCCGGATCTCCGGAAACTGCATCCGGATCCGCATTTGCGGGATCAAAGTTTTCCAGGTCATCCACACACACGCCTGAAACATTTCCCATCGTATTTACAGAAATCGGAACCAGCTCAAGTTCTCCAGTTTCGGCGTCCACCTCATACACTTCCAGCGTATCAAATTCATGATCCCCGTCCGTATCGCTTTGTACCACGTATGTATCAATTTTTCCGTCGCCGTCCAGATCCATAAGCCTTTCTCTGATTTCCATATCTTCATTTCCGTCATTGTCAAAATCCTGAAAAGAAGAAACATCATCCATGATGCCGTCGCCGTCCCTGTCGTACTCTTTGACAACTTCATCAAACTGTCCGTCGCCATCCGTATCGCAGTAAGTCGTCTGGCTTTCGATTGTGCCGTCCTGATTGTAATCATTTCCCTCAATAATCGTGTCTACGATGCCGTCATGGTCCAAATCCAGCTCTGAATGAAACGTGTCCATGATGCCGTCGCCATTGGAATCAATCCCGGTAGTATCCATAATTCCGTCGCCGTCCAGATCAGACATCTGCGTGTCAAAAATACCGTCCGAATCCGTGTCCATCAACACACTGTCCCACATTCCGTCCTGATTGGAATCCGTAAATACCGTATCCAAAATTCCATCGCCGTCTGTATCAACAGCCGCCGTATCGAGCACCCCGTCACCGTCCGAGTCGATAAAATCAGCATGGGAATCCATAACTCCGTCACCGTCAAAATCAAAATTTAAATCCGTAAAATCAAACATTTTAAACCCCCTCTTTTGTTCTTTTTTCTTTGTTATTATAACGTACACTTTTGTACGCAGATTTATTTTGTTTCCGTTTCCGCGCACAGTCATAAACAGCGGCGCGAAACGCATGCGAAACCTCTTATTTCACTTTCAGTTTGTCCTCCGGAAGATGCTTTTTTGCAAATTTCAAATCTGTAATTATCTGTTATTGATTGTAATACCCTCATCAAATGCCGTGTCAGAAACCAGGGTATCTTCCGGTAACGTTATGCTTTTTAAATTGATGCAGTTATCAAATGCATAGTCTCCTATTTCAATTACACCATCTGGTATTTCTATATTTTGCAGATTACTGCATCCATCAAACGCAAACGTTTCTATCTTTATTATGTTTTCTGAAAGTTTAATACTTTTCATATTCGTACATCCCTGAAAAACCGAACTCCCCATTGTTCTCACACTATCCGGAATTATAACATCTGTCAAACCCGTACACCCGCTAAAAGCACTGCTTCCTATAATTCTTACACCTTTTGGAATTGTAAGTTCTTTTAAATCTGTACAGCCTTTAAACGCTCCACCTCCTATTTCTGTTATGCCATATGGAATTTTTACATTTGATATACTTGTACAATCGCTAAAAACATATCCCTCAAATTCTGTTACATTTTCTGACATTACTATATTTGTCAAACTTATACATCCCTGAAAAGCACCGTACTGTATTTCGGTTACACTGTCTGGTATTGAAACACTTGTTAAACTTGTACAATCGCTAAAGGCACCCATCTCTATCTTGGTTACACCGTCCGATATTTCTATATTTGTTAATTCTGTACATCCTCTAAAAGCATCACTTCCTATCTCAGTTACGCTGCGCGGTATTGAAACACTTGTTAAATTTGTACGATTTTCAAATGCTTTACTGCCTATCTCAGTTACAGGCCTGCCGTCTTTTTCAGATGGAATGACAACTGAAGCATCTTTTCCTGCATAACGCTCTAATACTACATAATCACTATATTCTTTGTACCGAAACGGATCTGAAGATGCCGTAAGTACAAAGACCAAAATTACAATCACCCCAAGTACTCCGATAAGGGCTGCCGGTATTATAAATCCGTTATTTTTCTTTTTGCTTTCATCTGACTGCAAATCAGCCTTTGCATCAGCTTCCGTTTTTCCCTGTTCTCTTTCTGTCTCCTCGACTTCATCGGCTTCTTCTGCTTCTTCTCCGTCAAATCTCCTGAGCAGCTCATCCACACTTTGTATCCGCTCTTCCGGCTTCACTGTCAGCCCGGCTCTCAATACTTTCTTTACCGAATCCGGTATCTTTTCATCCATTTCCGGAGGAAACTCAATCTCTTCATCATCCAGCCGTTCCAATGCCGTCCTAAGAACCTTTCCCGTAATACAGTAATAAATCGTAGCACACAAAGCATATACATCTGTCCATGGACCAATTGCTTTATTTTCCACATACTGCTCCAATGGACTAAAACCTTTCTTTGCCACCAGCTGGGATTTCTGCCCTTTCGCATCCGTCATATCCTTTGCCGCACCAAGATCCAAAAGCATCACGCTTCCGTCTTTTTGAACCATAATGTTATCTGGACTAATATCCCTGTGGACAATCTTCTGATTGTGAACTCTGGCAAGCCCCTCCATCATCGGCCGAAGCAGATGCATACACCTTTCAAACGGCATAACGCCGTCTTTTAAAAGCATCTCCTTTAATGTTGTCCCTTCTACAAAATCCATAATGATATAAGCCGTTTCATTCTCAAGGAAAATATCCCTTACACGGACAATGGATGGTATATTGTCAATTTTGGCCATCTTCCTAGCCTCTTTCAAAAAATTATCATATCCTTTTCTACGTTCCGCAGTATCCGACTGCGTTGTACTCCAAAGCAGTGAAGACGATGTCCCTGCATCCCTTGTCACCATCCCCATGGGAAAATATTCTTTTACAGCTACTTTCACATCTAAAAGCCTGTCCCACGCAACATATGTAATGCCAAAGCCTCCCTGTCCCAGTACTTTTCCAATGATATACCTCCCATGCAGAAGAAAATTACAGGGAAGCGCATAAATCGGCTGATCAATGTTTCTGCTGTCAAAGCCGCATTTTCTGCATACAATCTCCCCCGGCTGCATGTCACTCATGCAATTGATGCATTTTCTTTTTTCTTCCATACTTTCCCCTTTCTTTTTCTGATTACCTGAATGTAACTGTAGTTTCTGGATCAAATGCAGAATCATATTCAGTATTTTTAGAAATTTCTACTGTTTTCAAGCTCGTACAACCCAAAAAAGCAAAACCACCTATTACTGTTACGCTGTCTGGTATTGTCACATTTGTTAAACTTGTGCACTTCGCAAATGTGTAACCGCCTATCGTTGTCACGCTATCCGGTATCGTTATATTTGTTATACCTGTAAATGCAAAAGCCCAATTACCTATTTCTGTTACGCTATCTGGTATTGTCACATCTGTTATGCTTGCTTTTATTTGCGTAGAAAATAACTTTTGTTCTACTGTCTCTTTATCTAATGTTATAAGATCTTCATTTCCAATTTGTGTTACCGGTTTTCCATTGATTTCAGATGGAAAAACAACAGATGTATTCGTTCCTGTATAGCTTGTGATTACAACGTAATCGTCATATTCTTCAAATTCAAAATTATTTATATCATCTTCCTGAGCCTTCGCATTTCCATCATTTTTATCTGCTTCCGTTTCTTCAGAACTTCTCCTGTCATCCTCATAAACTTCTGAATTATCAGTGCTGTTATCTGCTTCCGTTTCTTCAAAATCTTTCGTATCAACTTCTCTTTCATCATTGTTCTGATTATTAGAAGCAATATTTAAAACCTCCGGATTATCCTGATGATTTGTATAAATTGTGCTAAAGCAAACGGCTGCCACCAGTAATATTCCCGCTCCTGCTAAAGCAAATTTTATCTTTTTCCCATCTCCCGCTTTTTTGGCACTCCCCTTTTGTAACGCCTCCTCCTGAACCATCTTCTCCGGAGCAGTTTTCTCTATTCCATCCAATTCCTTCAACAGTTCGTCCATACTTTGAATACGTTCCTCCGGCTTTACCGCCAGGCCGTGTTTCAAAACATTTTTTTCTCTTTCCGAAAGCCTCCCGTCTGCTTCCGGCGGAAACAAAACCGTTTCATCATCTATGCGTTCCAGCGCCGTTTTTAAAACATTTCCGGTAACGCAGTAATAAATCGTAGCACACAAAGCATACACATCCGTCCATGGTCCTATCGTTTTATTTTGCATATACTGTTCCATCGGACTGAACCCGCCCTTTGCCACCAATTGAGACCTCTGTCCATTTGCATCTGTCATATCCTTGGCCGCTCCCAAATCCAGAAGAATGACACTGCCGTCTTTTTGAATCATGATATTATCCGGGCTTATATCACGATGAATAATCTGATGGCTGTGAGCCTTTGCAAGCCCTTCCATAATTGGATGCAGAAGACGGACACAATCCTCAAACGACAAAACGCCGTTTTTTAAAAGAGTCTCTTTTAATGTAATCCCTTCTACATAATCCATAACGATATAAGCTGTCTCATTATCCAGAAAAAAATCCCTCACGCGGACAATGGACGGAACATTATCTATTTTTGCCATTTTGCGGGCTTCTTTTAAAAAGTGATTATATCCTTTCTGCCGCAGTTCACCATCCGACTGAGACGTACTCCAAAACAGCGAGGCTGATCTTGATACGTCCCTTGTCACCATTCCCATGGGAAAATATTCTTTTACCGCAACTTTCATATCCAAAAGGTTGTCCCATGCAAGATATGTAATGCCAAAACCTCCCTGTCCGAGTACTTTTCCCACAATATACCTTCCATGCAGAAGAAAATTGCAGGGAAGCGCATAAATCGGCTGATCGATGTTTCTGCTGTCAAAATCCCATTTTCTTTTTTCTTCCATATCCCTATACCCTTTCTTTATCTGGCTGTCATGCAAAAGCAATCTCTTCTATCTCATCCAATCTCCGCAGCAGTTCATCCATGCTCCAAATACGTTCCTCCGGCTTCACCGCCAGACCGTCTTTTAATATTTGTTTGGCCTTATTATATTTTTTATCATCCATTTTAACTGGAAACTGCAAACTATCATCTTTCAGACGATTTATTGCCGAAGCAAGGACTTTTCCTGTAACACAATAATAAATTGTGGCACACATCCCATACACATCTGTCCATGGGCCGATTTTTTTTATCTCCATATACTGTTCCAATGGACTAAACCCTTTTTTTACTGCCCGCTGCCCATTTACATCCGCCATGTCTTTCGCAGCGCCCAAATCCAAAAGCATCGCTCTCCCGTCCGGCCGCACCATAATATTATCCGGACTGACATCCCTGTGAATAATCTTCTGGCGATGGACTTTTACAAGTTCCTCCATAATCGGATGCAGCAGCCGAACACACGCTTCAAATGTCAGCGTGCCATTTGCCAGAAGCATTTTCTTTAACGTAATTCCTTCTACATAATCCATTACGATATAAACAGTTTTATTTTCCGAAAAAACATCTCTCACACGCGCAGTTAAAAGTAAATTCCTGATTTGGACCGCCTTACGCGCTTCTTTTAAAAAACTGTCATATCTTTTCTGCAAAAAGCCGCTCTCTGGATTCTCAAAACGCCAAAACAGCGATGCCGATTTCTCTGCATCCCTTGTTACCACTCCCTTAGGAAAATATTCTTTCACCGCCACTTTCGTATTTGAAAGCTTATCCTGTGCGGCATAAGTAATTCCAAATCCTCCCTGTCCTAAAACCCTCTCGATTTTGTATCTGTTGTGAAGAAGGAAATTGTATGGAAGCGCATACATTGGCTGCTGTGTTTTCATATTAAACCCGCAGATTCTGCATATATCTTCACTTTGCCGCATCACATTCAGACAATTCACACATATCTTTTTGTATCTATGTTCCCTGTTTTCCGGCTCCGCCGCGTTCCCGTCCCCGAAAGAATCCAGCCTGTGCAGCAGCTCTTCCATGCTCTGGATGCGCTCTTCCGGCTTCAGCGCCAGACCGTCTTTTAATATTTGTTTTGCTTTGTCCGAAATCTGCCCGTCCATTTCCGGCGGGAACCAAAGAGACGCATCTTTCCTTCGCTCCAGGAAAGAAGGAAGAAGTTTTCCTGTAATACAATAATAAATTGTGGCGCACAAAGCATACACATCTGTCCAGGAATCAATCTTGAAATCCCAATACTGCTCACCCGGAGCAAATTTCTTACAAAGCAGTATGCAGTCATCTATCCCAAAACCGTCATTATCATCAATATATGTACACATTTCTATGATTCCATTATCCTTATACAACATTTCGTAACCATCGTTATCCTGCTCATCATTAGCCGTACCAAAATCTACAAGCATCACCCTGCCGTCTTTTCGAATGATCATATTATCCGGACTAATATCTCTGTGAATAATATTGCACCTGTGAACAACTGCCAGTTCCTCCATTATTGGCCGAAGCAGTGTTATACACGTTTCAAATGGCAAAACGCCGTTTTTTGAAATTATTTCCCCTAATCTTCTTCCTTCTGCAAAATCCGAAACAATATAAGCTGTTTCATTCTCAAAAAAAATATCTCTCACACGCGCAGTCACAAATAAATTCTCAATTTGAGCCATCTTACGCGCTTCCTCCAAAAAATTATTACATCCTCTCTGCCGCTCTTCAATATCTGCCCGATTCCTCTTCCAAAATATCTCCGTTGACTCTCTGACATTCCGTGTTGCCATCCCAAAAGGAAAATACTCTTTTACTGCAGCTTTCGTTTTC
>CAOKHR010000038.1 GCA_948468325.1 uncultured Lachnospiraceae bacterium
GAACCAGCCCGGCCTGTACCAGGACTGCAGGGAATATTTTGAAGCATTTGGGACAAGGATTCCATCTATAAGCACACTGGAAAAAGGGCAAGAAAGGACAATTCCCCGCTGAACCTGAATGTCCTTCGAAAAACTGCCCTGAGCCTTATTTCACGAGCGCAGTATGAACGTATCAGCAAAAAAAGACTGATGTTTAAAGCCGCCCTTGAACCAGAGTTGTTTATAAAAATTTTGTTTTTCGCCTGAAAAGTAAATGCTGTTGCTCAAGCGTCAAAAAGTAGAAAAATTAAATTTTTTCTACCTTTCTTCTTAACTCCAGCATCTGCTTATCCATATTGCTTATAACAGCGGAGTAGTTTTTTAAATCTTCTTCCGCTTTTTTTATTTCATCCGGATTTTTTTTGTAACAGATGTGATTATCAACACCTGCCCAAAAATCCATGGCTACCGTGCGGATTTGGATTTCAACCCGGAGGAATTCTGTAGTATCATTGTATACAAGCGGCACATCCATAATCAGATGAAAACTCTGATAACCGCTTTTTTTAGGATTTTTTATATAATCTTTTTCTTTGATTAAAGTAAAATCTTTTTGCTGTCTGAGCAGTTTTGCTATTTTATAGATGTCATCGCTGTAAAGACATACAATGCGCAGGCCGATAATATCATTTAATTTATCGGCCGCATTTTCAAAGGTGACCTCATAGCCCTTTTTTACCAGCTTGCGGGCGATGCTGTCCGCTTTTTTAATGCGGTGCTCTACTTTCTGTATAATTTTTCGATTGTATTTAGAAGAAAGTTCCAGTTCAATCAGTTTTAATTTAAACCGTATATTCGAAAGGACCCAGTCATTTTTAAGTAAAAATATCGGATCTGAAAGTTTTTGCTGCAGGGATTTTATCTGCAGCTGTTCTTTTTTTTTGAAAAAATTTCTTTTTAATATATTTTTCAATTGTTTCACTCCGTCTTTAAATATTTTTGCACCTATTATGTGCGTCTAAAATTCATACCCGTCAGACGTATGGCCTGCTTATCGCTTTTAAAGGGCACGAATGCGGCTGATTTATACAAAAGTACAATCTGATGATGCAAACACCATGCTAAGCGGGCGTACAGGTGACGGGTATAAATTTTCAAACATACTCTTATATATTTATGCGTAAAATTGCAAAAAATGTGTATAGATTTCATAAATTTATTGCCTGATTTATGTTTTGCTAGTATGATAGAGAAGAATTTGAAAAAATGGAGGTAATTATGGATATTTTCGGTGTGCTGACATTAGTCGGAGGACTGGCGATGTTTTTATACGGAATGAGCGTTATGGGAGGAGGACTTGAGAAAGTGTCCGGAGGAAGGCTGGAGTTGTTTTTGGAACGGCTGACTTCAAATCCCATAAAAGCAGTACTGCTTGGAGCAGGCGTTACGGCTGTAATTCAGTCTTCTTCGGCAACAACGGTTATGGTGGTCGGGTTTGTAAATTCGGGCATTATGAAGCTTTCACAGGCAATAGGAATTATTATGGGCGCCAATGTGGGGACGACTATAACATCATGGATTTTAAGCCTGACGGGGATTGAAAGTGAGGGAATACTCCTGCGTTTGTTAAAACCGTCATCTTTTTCTCCGGTACTGGCCCTGATTGGAATTATTTTATTCATGTCCGGCAATAACAGTAAAAAAAGGGATGTAGGAGAAATTTTAATGGGCTTTGCCGTTCTGATGTTTGGAATGGAAAAAATGAGTGAGGCAGTAGAGCCGCTTGCAAAAGTACCGGAATTTACAAATATACTGGTTATGTTTAAAAATCCGTTCCTGGGAGTAATTGTAGGTGCGGTCTTGACGGCTGTAATTCAGTCATCATCGGCTTCTGTAGGTATTTTACAGGCACTGTCCGTTACAGGAGCTTTTACCTACAGTTCGGTAATTCCGATTATTATGGGACAGAATATCGGAACTTGTGTAACGGCAATGATGTCTGCAGTAGGTGCGAATAAAAGTGCGAAACGAACTGCATTTGTACATTTATATTTCAATCTGATTGGCGCTTTTGTGTTTATGATATGTTATTTTGGATTAGATACTGTTGTCGATTTCGGTTTTTCGGATCAGAAAGTCGGGGTGGCAGGCATTGCATTTATCCATAGTGTATTCAATTTATTTACTACAATAATACTTCTGCCGTTTATACATGGACTGGAGAAGCTTGCTTACTTGACGATTCCTGTTTCCGAAGATGAGAAAGCGCCGGCAGAAGACGAAGAGCTTCAAATTCTGGACAACAGATTTTTACAGACGCCCGGGTTTGCTATTGAACAGTGCAGGAGCCTTGCAAATAAAATGGCGAGATTGTCAGGAGAATGTTTTGTAAAGGCAATGAAATCTTTGGATGGATATTCTAAGGAAAGCGCAGATGAAGTGATTGCTCTGGAAAACAGGATAGATGTTTTTCAGGATAAGCTTAGCGTGTATCTGACAAAACTAAGCAGTTATAATCTGACATACAACGACAGTCAGAATGTATCTACGCTGCTCCATTGTATTACGGATATAGAGCGTATTTCCGACCATGCAGTAAATGTGGTGGAAGCTGCACAGGAGATGCATAAGCGGAAGCTTTCTTTTTCAAAGAAAGCAGTAGAAGAGATGCATATATATGGAAGTGCAGTTGAGGAAATTTTAAACCGGGCGCTGGGAGCATTTATCAGCGGAGACGAGCAGAAAGCTCTTACCGTGGAGCCGCTGGAAGAAGTTATTGACGATTTGAATAAAAACGTAAAGAAGCGCCATATTAAACGTTTGCGCAAAGGAAAGTGCACCATTGAACTGGGACTTATTTTATCTGATCTTGCGACAAATTATGAGAGAGTCGCCGACCATTGTTCGAATATTGCAGTCTGTCTGATTCAGGAGCAGGATACGGAGTTAGAAGCACACAACTATGCTGCCCAGCGCAAGGAACAGGATTTCTATTTTGACAGGGAAGTAGCGTTATTAGAAGAAAAATACAGTGTCGGGAAAAAATAACTGTAAAATATAGAAAGATATGTTATAATTGTAGAAATTCTTTTTGAAAGGAGATCATTACAATGGAAATATTCGAAAAAATCAGCGATACGATTATACATGTGGGAAAAGATGTAACACAAAAAGCAAAAGATGTATCCGGCATTGCAAAGCTGAAAATGGATATTCGGTCAAAAGAGGACTTTATAAAAGAACAGTATATTGAGCTTGGAAAATTATACTATGAGAAGTACAAAGGCAGTAATGAAGAGGAGCAGGCGCAGTTTGAGAGAATTGATGAAGCAATGTGTGAAATCGAACAGATGAAGCTGCAGATTCTGGAGATTAGAAAAACTAAGAAGTGTCCGGACTGCGGAGCAGAAGCTCCCGATACGGCCGGATACTGCAGTGTCTGTGGAGCAAATCTCAGTATTGTGGAAGAGATGCCTGATACAGAGACAGAAGAGGAAAGCGAAAAAGACGATAATATAGATTTCTGACATTTATTTATGAACCAGAGGAGGAAGCAATGAGCAGCAAGGGAAAATTTTATATGACGACAGCAATTGCCTATACATCCGGCAAGCCCCATATCGGGAATACCTATGAGATTGTGCTTGCAGATGCAATTGCACGTTTTAAACGTCAGGAAGGATATGATGTATATTTTCAGACGGGAACAGACGAGCATGGGCAGAAAATTCAGGAAAAAGCGGAAGCGGCAGGCATCACGCCCAAAGAGCATGTAGATAAAATTGCAGGTGAAGTAAAGAGAATCTGGGATTTGATGAATTCTTCCTATGATGGTTTTGTCCGCACAACAGATGAAGATCATGAGAAACAGGTGCAGAAGATTTTTAAGAAATTATATGACAAGGGAGATATTTATAAAGGGGCCTATGAAGGACTTTACTGTACGCCATGTGAATCTTTTTGGACCGGGTCCCAGCTTGTGGACGGAAAATGTCCAGACTGCGGACGTGAAGTAAAACCGGCGAAAGAAGAAGCTTATTTCTTTAAAATGAGCAAATATGCAGACCGTTTGATTGAGCATATCAATACGCATCCGGAATTTATACAGCCGGTTTCCCGTAAAAACGAAATGATGAACAATTTCCTTTTGCCGGGGCTGCAGGATCTTTGCGTATCAAGAACTTCTTTCAGCTGGGGTATTCCGGTGGATTTTGATCCGAAACATGTTATCTATGTGTGGCTGGATGCGCTGACGAACTATATAACAAAAATCGGTTATGATGCGGAAGGGAATTCCAGTGAATTATTCAAGAAGAACTGGCCGGCAGAGCTGCATTTAATTGGAAAGGATATTATCCGGTTTCATACGATTTACTGGCCGATTTTTTTGATGGCGCTTGATCTTCCGCTGCCCAAACAGGTATTTGGCCATCCATGGCTTTTGCAGGGTAACGGCAAGATGAGCAAGTCCAGAGGAAATGTGCTGTATGCGGATGAACTGGTAGATTTCTTTGGTGTAGATGCCGTGCGTTATTTTGTACTGCATGAAATGCCGTTTGACAATGACGGAGTAATTACGTGGGAATTAATGGTTGAGCGGATGAATTCCGATCTGGCCAATACACTGGGCAATCTTGTGAACAGGACAATTTCCATGAGTAATAAGTATTTTGGCGGCGTTGTCAATAACAGCGGCGTTTGTGAGGCTGTCGATGAGGATTTGAAAGCTGTTGTGACGAAAACGGCAGAAAAAACAGAAGCAAAGATGGATGAGCTGCGTGTGGCAGATGCCATAACAGAGGTGTTTAATCTGTTTAAGCGGTGCAATAAATATATTGATGAAACTACGCCATGGATTCTGGCAAAAGACGAAGCCACACTGCCGCGGTTAGAGACGATTCTTTATAATCTGGTAGAAAGTATCAGTATCGGAGCAGTGCTTTTGAAAAGTTTTATGCCGGAAACAGCAGAGAAGATACTGGCGCAGTTAAATGCAGAGGAAGTTCCGTTTGAAGAATTAGGTACGTTTGGACATTATAAGAGCGGCAGTAAGGTGACGGAGAAACCGGAAATCTTATTTGCAAGGCTTGATGTAGAGGAAGTGCTGAAAAAAGTAGAGGAACTGCATCCGTCGGAGCCGGAAGCTAAGGCGGATGAGAAACCGGAAGAGGCCGGTATTGACATAGAGCCCAAAGAAGAGATTTCTTTTGACGATTTTATGAAGATGCAGTTTCAGGTAGGAGAAATTATAGAATGTAAAGCGGTGGAGAAATCCAAGAAGCTATTGTGCTCTCAGGTCAAAATCGGAAGCCAGGTAAAACAGATTGTATCCGGCATCCGCAAGCATTACTCACCGGAAGAGATGGTAGGTAAAAAAGTCATGGTGCTTGTGAATTTAAAGCCTGCAAAGCTGGCAGGCGTGCTGTCGGAAGGAATGCTGCTCTGTGCGGAAGATGCGAATGGAGAGCTTGCTCTTCTCGTGCCAGATAAAGAGATGCCGGCGGGAGCGGAAATCTGTTAAAGATATGAAAGGGATACCTTGGGCGGTCAGGGGGAATTTTGCCTGGCTGCCGGAGGTTGAAAATTCTTGAGTTTCCGTATACTGTAATTCCAAATCGAATATAATTTTCCAAAATACCAGTCTACCGATTTTTTTGAAGTTATAGAATGTCAGTTTTGTGAGTAGAGGCACTTAAAGTTAGCAACCACCACTTCAGGTCAACATCATAAACTTAAACATAGATTTTATACATTTGAATTATCCAGATTGAAACTTTATTAAACAGTACAAATTAAAATTGAAAAATGCCCATAATCTCCCCTTAAAAGGAGTATGGGCATTTTAAAAACTGCTCTTTTGATCATTTTCCATCATGACGCTTCCATATACTGATCAAAAATGAAAATCTACGTTGGAAAATATTTGACCCCGTATATAAATATCTGTTTTCTTTTTTGTATCAGAGTGCAAAGGTACAGATGCAGGATTTACAGAAAAATTTGATTTTTCTTTGTCGGATTTCTTCTCTGCATCCCGCTCTTTCTCTGCCGCTATCCGCATTTCCCGCGATGCCCTTGAAAGATAACTCATCTTTGCGCCTTTAATTTTTACTGCTGTCTGCTCCAGCTTTTTAAGCTCTTTCTGCTTCTGCGTAGTATCTTTGCCATATCTTACATCCTGGCTGATTTCTGTCTGGAGTACGCGCGCCCTGTTTTCTGTTGCCAGAGCCATGTTTCCCTGGGCTTTGGCATGATTAATTGATGAACTCGCAGAAAGAATTGCTTTCATGCTTACATTGGAAAACCCCATTGCCTGAGCTTCATCTTCTTTTGCTAATGCCTGTTCTTCTTCCAGGCTATTTACATTATCTTTCTGTTCCTGCTGCTCTCTCCGCAGTTCTGTCTGGTGCTGCTTAAGCTGTTTATTTAACTCTGTAATCTGCTGCTGTATTTCTTTCCGCTTCTTTTCTTTTTCTTCGTCATTTAATTTATGATCCGCTGCCAGATCCTTCAGCTTGTTTTGTGCATTTGCAATCTGATTTTGAAATTCTTTACTTTCAGAATCCATCACCTGATTAGAACCCGGCCTTTCAGCTTTCATATTTATTCTGCTAATACTGCCAATTTTCATCCGGTTCCCTCCTGCTCTTTTACATCCTTGTATCTGTAATTATACACTATATTTTGGCATTTTTCCATATTTTTTAAAAAGTATTCGGATAAAATCAGCATAAAGTATGAACTTTAACTGTAATTTTGTCAATTTTCAAAAATTATCTTGCAAAATTTTTTCTTTCCGCGTTTTAAAACAAAATCTCCTGCCATAAGTTCTTCCGGAGAATAATCTTTACGTATATCCGTTATCTTTTCTCCGTTAACCGTAACACCGCCCTGCTCTACATTCCGGCGTGCTTCTGCTCTTGAAGCCGCAAGGGAGGATTTCACTAACAGGCCCAAAATATCTATTTTTCCGTTCCGCAAATCCGCCTCCAAAACGGATGCTGTCGGCATATCTGATGCATTTTTGCCGGAAAACAGCGCCTTTGCGCTTTCTTCTGCTTTTTTCGCTTCTTCCTCACCGTGTACCAGATTTGTCAGCTCAAAAGCAAGTATCTCTTTTGCCCGGTTTAACTGACTCCCTTCCCAGGACTCCATTTCTCCGATTTCCTCCAGAGGCAGAAAAGTCAGCATCTTTATACATTTTAACACATCTTCATCAGACACGTTTCTCCAGTACTGGTAAAATTCATATGGAGATGTTTTTTCAGGGTCCAGCCAAACTGCTCCGGACTGCGTCTTTCCCATCTTTTTACCTTCCGAATTGAGCAGTAAGTTAATCGTCATAGCATACGCGTCTTTTCCCAGCTTCCGCCGTATCAGTTCTGTACCGCCAAGCATGTTGCTCCACTGGTCATCGCCGCCGAACTGCATATTGCATCCATATTTCTGGTATAAAATATAAAAATCATAGCTCTGCATAATCATATAATTAAATTCCAGAAAACTTAATCCTTTTTCCATGCGCTGTTTATAGCATTCCGCTGTCAGCATCCGGTTTACGGAAAAATGAGAGCCCACATCCCTTAAAACATCAATATAGTTCAAATCCACCAGCCAGTCCGCATTGTTAACCATCAGTGCCTTGCCGTCTGAAAAATCAATAAAACGGCTCATCTGCTTTTTAAAACAATCACAGTTGTGTTTAATCGTCTCCGTTGTCATCATCTGACGCATATCGCTGCGCCCGGACGGATCACCGATCATCGCCGTTCCCCCTCCAATCAGGGCAATCGGCTTATTACCTGCCATCTGAAGCCTCTTCATCAAACATAAAGCCATAAAATGCCCTACATGAAGACTGTCCGCCGTAGGATCAAATCCAATATAAAATACTGCCTTTCCTTCATTAATTAATTCTTTAATTTCTTCCTCATCAGTCACCTGCGCAATCAGTCCTCTGGCAACTAATTCATCATATAGCGTCATATTGCTTCTTCCTCCTAATATAAAAAATAAAGCTTCCGCCCTCTTGAAAAGGACGAATGCTTACATTTTGCGTTTGCAGCCTGATCGTGCCTCCTGCCTTTCAGCATCACGCTGTCTGTTGTCTGTCTGTTTTGATTGATGTATGGCAAATTTTAAAAGGCGCAGGCCGGATTTGAACCGGCGCGTACTGGTGTTGCAGACCATTGCCTTACCACTTGGCTACTACGCCATCTATTACTAACTTATGCTCTATTATACTTCTATATGCTTTCAATGTCAAAAAATTTTCTTAAAATATTGCAACAAAATCAAAAAAATATCACACTAATATATATCACCGGTCAACATCTTAAAACTATATAGGAGAAGTTATGGAACAAAATCTGCTGCAGATAAAAAAAGCAAAATCAGGAGACATTGAAGCATTCGCAGAATTATATCGTGCATACTATGCCGATTTGTACCGATTTGCACTTTATACTTTAAAAAACCCCGATGACGCAGAGGACGCAGTCAGCGAAACCGTAATAGATGCATTTTCTTCTATTCGAAAGCTCCGCTCGGAAGAATCTTTTAAATCATGGATATTTAAAATTTTATCCGTCAAATGCAAACAGCGTTTTCGTGGAAATGATGACCTGTCCGAAGATTATCTTGCCAATATTCCAAATAAAGATAATCCGGACGATTTTGCGGGCATGATGGATCTGCGCAATTACTTTTTCCGTTTAAAGGACGAAGAACGCCTCATCATCAGTATGCATATTTTCGCCGGATATACCAGTCGGGAAACTGCAAAAATACTCCGCATCAATGCAAACACTGTACGTTCAAAAGAAAGCCGTGCTTTAAAAAAGCTTTCTGCATGGCTGAGTGATGAATGAAAGGGAAAGGTGACTATATGACAGAAAAAGACTTATTAGATAAAATCAAACAATCTGCCGAACAGATTGATATACCCGATACCATTACACCGGAACATATAACTGTCAAGTTAAACCAAAAAACTAAACTGAAAAAAATATACCATTTTCCATTAAAAACGGCATCTTCTGCCGCCGCTGTATTACTTTTGTGCGGAATATTATGGGGAACGGCACAGAATCCTGTCCAACCGCCTGTTGCCTCAGAGTCATCTGAAATATCCAAAGAAGAAGACTGTTTTGTTTCCGAAAAAAAAGTCAGCCAGACAAATGAGCCAAAGCAAAATGCCGGCTCTCTCTATACAATAGCCGATAGCTATGATGAGGTTTACAATGTACTGAAATCTTCCTATAATTATGAAGATAAAGAAGTTTATTATTATACAGATTCTGCAGAAGACATCGCTGTAGCAGAAAACAGAGGTGAACTGGCACAAGAAGCAAAAACAGCCGAAAATACACAAGATCTCTCCTCCGCAGCCAAAAAAGAAGCCTCTTCCTTCTCCACTACTAATCTTCAGACAGAAGGCGTAGACGAAAGCGATATTGTCAAAACAGACGGCCGATATATTTACACTGTCAGAGAGCAGGAAGTAATTATCACTGACACCTCCGAAAATGATTTGCGTTATGTCACTTCTATACGGCCGGATATGGATTCTGTAGATTCCGTTTTGGAACTTTATGTTGATCAAGATATTCTTCTGCTGTTGACGGAACATTATGACACGGCTTTAGAAGAACAGACAGAAACCTATTCCACAGATGAATCCCTTTCTGAAGATACTTCATCATCCGGATTCATTCCGTTAGAAGGCTGTGACAAAATAAACTCTGTCAGCACAAACTGTTCTACCATAGCATATATTTATGATATTACAAATCCTGCCGAACCGTCTTTTAAAGGTACTGCATCGCAGGACGGTTTTTATCAGACTTCCCGCAAGATCGGTGATATTCTTTATCTTTTTACAAGAAAAGGCCAGCTCGCCGTAACATCTTCGTATACTGATAACCAAGGCGGCATCATACCATGTGTCAACGGAGAAAAAATTGCATATGATCATATTTATCTGCCCAATGAAGGAAATGACGGACTTGTTATATCCTCTATTCGTTTAAATAAACCAGATGAAATTTTGGATAAAGTTATGATTATTCACAATTATGTGGAAATTTATGTCGGAAACGATTCTATTTACCTTTACCATAGTGAATACCAAAATGAGCAGTCTCTTACACAGATTGCCAAATTCAGTATCAAAGACGGTGTGATTAACGCTGTAGATGCTTCCTCTGTCAAAGGAGAAATCTACGATACATTTGCTATAAATGAATATCAAAATACGCTCCGCGTACTCACTACCTCCTATGACAAAAACGGTATTTCTTCAAACCGTCTGTACACCTTCGATGAAAACTTAAAGCAAACCGGACTGCTTGACAACATTGCCCGTGGAGAAGAAATATATGCTGCAAGATATTTTGGAAATACTGCATACTTTATCACTTACCGCAATATAGATCCATTATTTGCAGTAGATTTATCGGATATATCCAATCCAAAACTGCTCGGCGAACTTGAAATCACAGGATTTTCCGAATATCTGCACCTATGGGAAAATGATAAACTCCTTGGTATCGGCTATGAAACAGACCCGGATACCGGACAAAGAAAGGGATTAAAACTTGTGATGTTTGATATTTCCAATCCCACAGAATTAAAAATCCTTGACAGCATTGTACTGGATAACTGCTACTATTCCCCGGCGCTTTATGATTACAAATGTGTCCTTGCAGACTCCGCCAAAAATCTGATCGGATTTGCTGCGGAATATGAAAGCAGCTCCGATGAAGATGCTTATTTCATGAACTATTCCGTTTATTCATGGGAAAACGGACATTTTGCAGAAAAGCAAAGCGAACATCTGCCTCAGGATACTTTCGCCGATTCTGTACGTGGTCTTTATATAAACAATACATTTTATATTAATGATTCTTTAAAGATAACAAGCTTTGATATGGAAAATAATTTTCAAAAACAAAAGCAGCTTCTCTTTAAAAAATAAAAAGAACAGGAGGGCTTTCCTTATACCCTCCTGCTTTTTTCTATAAAAGCCGGTAAATAAAAATTGCTATAATCACACCAATAATACTGGCAATCGAAATCTTGATTGTTAAGCCAAATGAAATCACCAATATCCCCAGGTTCAATACAATTGGATCTGCAAACCCAAAGCTCTGTCCATAATTAAGCCATCCCAATCCGGATACGCCTTTTACCAGTTCTCCAATAAATCCGCCCAATACAATTCCCGTCAGCAGCAATAAAAACAGCGCCCAGTTATTTTTTCCGGTAATTCCCTTGCTCATATATATTCTCCTTTGCATATCGTGAACTGATTATAACATTATCAGCCAAATAATTCAACGATGCAGTCAAGACACTTTTTGCTCATTTAAATATTGTGTAATTCCCATCATAACTGCCCATGCAACTTTATCCTGATAATCTTCCGTACCTAAAAGATCCGCTTCCTCACTGTTGCTTAAGAAACCGCATTCCACAATCACTGTAGGTGTCGGTGTTTTCTTTAAAAGATAATAACTCTCATTCGCTTTCTCTACCCGATGATTTTCCGGATCAAGATGCTCTGCCAGACTGCCCTGTATCTTTTTTGCCAAAGCCTCACCTTCTTTTGAATGTCCGTAATAAAATACCTGTGCTCCCTTCACATATTCTTCCGGATAACTGTTCTGATGAATACTTACCGTAAAAACCGGCATTGCCTCAGTAATAATTTCGCAGCGTTTCTGCATATCTTCCACTTTCATATTTTTTGTTCCCTGCTGATACAGACCCTCATCTGTACTGCGTGTCATTATTACTTCATATCCCTGGGTCTCCAAAAGCTCTTTTAGCTTATGCGCAATTATAAGATTAATATCCTTCTCCAGTAATCCGTTAATTCCGATTTTTCCGGGATCGTCTCCTCCGTGTCCTGCATCAATTACAATACAGTTTTCATTTACCGTTCCTACTGCCTTGCTCTCTACCGTAATTACTGCTTCTTTCCGTGATAGTACAGCTACAGAAAGCAATAATATAATTGCCATCCCAAGTTCAATTTTCTTTTTCAAAATTTCACCTTAACAAACTTCTTAATCTACCTTATGAAAGAAAGTTTTGTCCTAATTACTGTTTTGTTCAGATTTCCGCCGTAAGTATAAGAACCTTAATACATATGTAACAATCCTCTATAATTTTACAGATACAATTTGTCACAAGCATTCAAAATCATCTTTAACAGGTTAAAACTGCTTACATAAAAACAGCGGAAAGCACTGTAAAATCAATACTTTCCGCTGTTTTTCAGCGATGAGACATCGGGGATTCGAACCCCGGACAACTTGATTAAAAGTCAGATTGTAAATTATCCTTTTGTATTGATTTTTAAGGCTTTTCTTATTCTTTTGCTATAATACTGCTATAATATTCTGAAATTCATATCACTTCCGCCCCTTGTCGTGGGAGATTTCCAAAAGAAAAGAGCGGTGGCAAGTTCCGCTCTCTTTTCCTAATCTTCTAAGTATTGTTGAATGTGTTCCAGTACCCTGTCAATCGTTCTGTTTGATGCTGATTTATGCAGGCAGTATCTTCTTGATAACAAAACCTATAGATTGATGTATCTAACGGAGGAACGGCTTCAAAAGTCTGTATATGACTGAACACACGATGATAAAGTAATGACAATTATTTTGAAAGACAAGAAGTAGAACAGGCGGCAGGATAACACCCTACCGCCCATTTTATACTTACCGGATATAAACCTTATTTCCAGTATCCGCACAGATCCATTGCTCCCGGCCTTTCTCGTCCAGGCCTATGTACATCCAGATCTGATCCCCCACTCTTGCCGTTGCATAATTTTTTACTTTGGTTCCTTTTCCTACGATACCAATAATTTCTGCATTCGGCAACATAAGCGTACTTTGAAATGATTTTTTCGTCCGGATGCGCAGGCCGTCTACAGAAACTGTGTACTGTTCCCCCTGCTGATAGTTCATCTGGATATGTTCCAGAGCTTCCTGTGCTGCTTCCGTAGATGCTGCCTGCATATTCTGCTGCACTGGCTTAAGGAATAAATTCTGCTCTTCTTTTCTTCGTTTCGTAAGGCCGTCAAGAATTCTTCCAGAGGCTTTG
>CAOKHR010000039.1 GCA_948468325.1 uncultured Lachnospiraceae bacterium
GGGATTTTACTCTCTGCTTCCTTTTTATTTTGCCAACTATAATTTTACACTAACTGCAAAAAAATCAGTTTTCAAAAGATATTGTCCGATGTATAATTAAAGCAGCGGAAGAAGGTGATATTTTTGAATACAACGGAGCAGATACATCAGCAGGATTTAGAGCGTTTAAAATTACTCCGATATATAGATGATGATTTCATGTCTGTCTGCCTTGCAGATAATTTTGAAGGCGTGGAACTGATACTTAGAATTGTTTTAAGGAGAGAGGATATAAAAATTAAATCCGTTCGGACTCAGGAGCTGCTGAAAAATTTGCAGGGGCGTTCGGCTATCTTAGACGTTCATGCAATTGACAGTACAAATAAAGAATTTGACGTGGAAATTCAAAGGTCAGATGCAGGCGCAGGCGCAAAAAGAGCAAGGCACAACAGCAGTCTCTTAGATGCACATATATTAAAAGCCGGAGATGATACGGAAAATATTCCCGACAGCTATGTTATTTTTATAACAGAAAATGATGTAATGAAAGGAAATCAGCCGATATATCCAGTAGAAAGATATGTCACGATCGGGGAAAATAAAGTATTGTTTGATGACGGTTCGCATATTTTATATGTTAATGGGAAGTATAGGGGAAATGATGAAATCGGTAAACTAATGCACGATTTTTCATGCACCAATCCCGATGATATGAATTATGAGGCACTTGCTAAAAAAGCAAGATACTTCAAAAAGGACGAGGAAGGAGTGGCGGCCATGTGTAAGATTATGGAAGATATGAGAATTGAAGCTGCGTTAAACAGCGCAAGAGAAACTGCAGAAAGATTGATTAAAAAAGATAAAATGACACTTGAAGAAATCGCAGAGTGTGTTCCGCTATTATCGCTTGACGAATTAAGGGAAATTGAAGCAAGAGTTTTACAGTTAGCATAATTAACCATATCAATCAAAATGAAATACCATAACAGTATCAGAGTATATAGAAACCGAAAACTATATACTCTGTTTTTTACCATAAAGTAACATGAATGAACCACACATTTAGTCGGTATATTCTGTATTTATAACTTCACTGTTCCTAATAACCTGTGCTGTTGGTGCCATAGTATTACTTCCTTTTATCATGATTTCCCCACGGCTGCATACAAAGCAGCTTCCCCTTTTTGTCTTTGTCTTGCGAAATGTCAGAGCATAACGGTGCGAAAACGATAAACGCAGCTAAAGCACCGAAGAAAGACACGAAAAGGACAAGTATTGAATAAAAAAATGTTATATATTATAATAATTTTGTATTTTGTAATTAAATATACAGAAAGGAAAAAGCTGCGATGTATAACAATATTTTATGTCAAAAAGAAGAACAGATGGCTTTAAATGGATTTTTTGAAGATTTGCTAGTGATAATTCAGGATAGCGATGACAGTGCAGCAAAAGAAACACTAAAAAAAGCCCTTCATGGTATGACTGATAATATAAGTTATATTATTCTGGGTGAAGAAAAAACAGGTAAGACAAGTCTTCTCAAAGAGATATTTCAGGATATTCTGGATTTTCATGAAGATATGGTCGGAGATATATGCGAATACCGATACGGAGAACAGGAACTGGCCACCCCGCTATCAGAAGGGTATCAAAAGAAGTTTTTAACCTCGGAAAATATGAAAGGCATATCTGTAATTGACACAAAAGGCCTGAATCTTATACAAAATCATTCTCTGGGCAGGATTTCACAGTTTGTAGAAAAATGTTCTGCCGTTTTTATTGTTTTAAACGCAGATAATGTAACCAGTGTAAGAACCTGGGATATTATCGAGAGTTTCCCGTCTAAAAAAATGGTTTTTTTCATTACAAAATGTGATCTGTTTTCAGAAAATGAATTAGACGAAGCGATAAAAAAAGTAAAATATTATATGCAGGAATGCGGTATCAATGCGCCTGTATACGCTGTCAGTAAAAACAACGATATTTTCATGAAAAACATGTCTGCTATGAAAGATGTTCGTTTTTATATCAGAGAACAGTTAATCGGGAAAAATCCGTTTTTAGATAAACAAAGGGAATACCTGAATGAAACGAGAGAACTGCTCATGCAGATTGAGGAATCTTTTTCTTTAAGAAAAAAGCAGTATGCATCTGATGCAGAAATTTTGCTTAAAATCAATCAGTCCATGGACGACTACATGGCTAATCATAAAGACACAATCAAAAATCTGGTGCATAAAGTAACAGACCAAATCAATGAGAATATAGACGACTATCAGCAGGAAATCATATCGAAACTCAATCCGTACAAAATTAAAGAGCGTTTCAGGCAAAAAGAAGATTTTATGGAATATCTGAACATGGTGAATGAAAATTATAAATCTATGATGACAGATTCCATAAATCGTAAAACAATAGAGGTCATGAAAGGATGTCTTCATGATTTGGAAATTATCTTTCAGGAAGCAGTTGGATATTTTAATACGAGAGAAAATATATTAGCATTGAATGATAAATTTTATGGTTCACTGGCAGCCAGCCGCAAACAGATAGTAGCAGAAACAAAAGAAACTGTCGCAGAAACTGCCAAATTATATAAAACCTTAAGCAATGCATCAGAAACCTTATTTATGCAGGTTTGGGAAGAATATAAGAAATATGAAAGACGTATCCAAAATCATCACAAAGCAGCAAATGCCGCAGGAGCCATAGCAGGAGTTGCAGGGGGGATTGCATCAGGACGTGCAATTGGTTCAGCAGCAATAATGGCAGCCGGAAAGCTATTAGGAACTGTTATAGGGGGCATTACAATGTCAGGAATGATTGGTGTAATCGGGATTGGAAGCGCAATGTTGTTTAATTATTTAGTAAAAACTTTATGGGACCCTAAATCCGCAGGAAAAATGGAGGAAGCGACACGGAAGTGCATTGAACAGTTCCAGACTGAGGTGGCACACACAAGAACTGAAATGACAGCTCAAATTTCAGAACAGATAACAACTATTTTCCAAAAAGAACTTATGGCCATTGACGGATGTTTCACAGGCTTTAGAATGTCCGTCAATATTGACGGGCAAAAAATTCCCATGCTGGAACAAAAATTATTGGAAACGCAGAAATTACTCAAGCAGATTGAAATGATATAAGCCGAAGGAGAAAGAAAATGGATACAAAACAGATAAAAACATTGGAATGGCTGGACAGCCTGGAGAATTATGCCAAAGAAAAACGGCTTTCCATGAGGATAATTGACGGGATTGAAGAATGTAAAAGAAAAGTAGAATCAAAGAAAGTCGATTGGATGGCAGTAAATCATAAAATAGAAGATCTGACAGGCAGCATTGAACAAAAGACTGTTCCGGCAGTATCACAAAATAATAGTGAAAATCAGGTATCCCTGCAAAGTATTAAAGAACAGATTAAAAAAATGGCACAAAGATGTCAAACCGAAAATCAGGCATCAATAGGAAGCATAACAGAACGAAAAAATCTTGTAGTAAAAAAATCATACGATGACTTGCGGGAAATCACATATACAAAGGCACATCTGCAGGAATTGAAAAATCAAAATGACTACCTTCATTTTTATGAACAGGAAAAATCGGAATATGAACGAAACGGTTTTCAAATGCTTCGGGAACTCCTGCAGGATATTAGCAGTAATTATGACCATCTGCTGGAACATATAAAGAGCATGCTGTCCAGTATCGGAGGGTATAAAATTGGCGTAGGAAATGAGAAAATCTATTATGATTTTGAAACAAAAAGAGAAGGTTTAGATACCAGACTCCAAAGTGAAATATCATCATTAGATATTGGCGGAAACAAAATAATAGATTTCGGTAAGAAAACCGTTGAACCTGTTAAAAAAACAGTAAAGAAATTTATCCGAAAAAGAAAGCTGCTGGCATGGATTCCGTTTCTGATTTTGATTCTTGGACTGGTTACGGGTTCTGCTGTAACACGGAAGGATAATATTGAAAAGCTGCAGGCACAGAGCGTAGATTCTAAAGAAGATGAACAGTCTGCATGGTTGTCTGATATAGGAAAACAAATGAGGGAAAAGGCAATAAACAGCGTCTCTACGTCTGTTATTTCTAAGACAACAACATCGTTTGCAGCTCTTCTGTCAACCTTAATCGCTGCATTAGGAAGTGTTTTGCTGGCTATTATATTGATAATTATTGTTTTATATGCAGCTTATCTTAGAATGTTGAAAGCGTGGTGCAATAGCAGAATCTGTACAGAATGTGAAAAATACTTACGTGCGGAACTGGATATGTTTATCGGAAGTGATTCGCTTATGCCAGTACTTGATGAAGCAATAAAAACGGCTGTTAAAGAGTATGAGGAAGAATATCTGATAATCTTAAATCAGATTTTTCTGGAAAGTGAACTGGATGAGGCAAATGAGGAACAAAAAGGAATCAAACGTTTTCATGAACTGAAAGAATCCTGGAACAAGATAAAATATGAATAACGAGGTGTATGATGGATAATTTAAAAGACTTAATGAAAAAAGTAAAAGTACGTGAAAACATACAGCATATTGTACCCAAGTCAGATAAAAGCGTAAATTTGAAATCATTGAAAAAAGAACTGGAAGAAAAAATGAATGAAAAACTGAAAATATACGGATTTATCGGCATGGAGGTCTATGATTTGGCTCAGGAAAAGAAAATAGATTTTCCCCAAATCAAAAACTATATCGAGAAAATGGATGAAATAAATCAGTCCATAGATAATCTGGAAAAACAGATAAAGGAGCAGGAAGCCAGGAATGTTGGCAAAAATGTATGTACCTGTGGATTTAAGTTAAAATCTCAGGATAGATTCTGTCCCAACTGCGGTGAAATGGTGCAAAGAGACGAAATAATATGTATCTGTGGCAAAGAACTGGAAAAGGATTCTAAATTTTGTCGTGCCTGTGGCAAGAGTGTGGAAGAAATTTTAAAAATTCAGGAAGAAAACAGGCGGCCGCCTATGAAAGAATGTATTTGCGGCGCCATGATTCCGGCCGGACAGTTCATGTGTCTGGAATGTGGAAGAAAAGCAGAATAGACTACAACATGGTTGTCCTTATAAAAAATTTTACCATAAATCAGGAAACGAAAAATTAACAAGCAGCCTGTTTAAACAGGCAGAAAGAGAGCATTTTATGAGCACATTAAATCTTACGCTGCTGACGGATTTGTATGAAATAACAATGATGCAGGGATATTTTAAAACTGACAACCAGGACGTTGTGGTATTTGATGCCTTCTACCGCAGCAATCCCTGCGGCGGCGGTTATGCAGTCTGTGCCGGATTGGAGCAGGTGATTGATTATATAAAAAATCTGCATTTTTCCAAAGAAGACGTTGATTATTTAAGAAGCCTCCGCATATTTGATGAAGACTTTTTGGATTATCTGAAAGATTTTAAGTTTTCCGGTGATCTATATGCCATTCCGGAAGGCAGCATTATTTTCCCAAGAGAACCTCTGATTAAAGTGATTGCTCCTATCATGGAAGCGCAGCTTATCGAAACTGCTATTTTAAATATCATCAACCACCAGAGCCTGATTGCCACCAAAGCGGCAAGGGTATGTTATGCGGCAAAAGGCGACGGCATTATGGAATTCGGACTGCGCCGCGCCCAGGGACCGGATTCCGGCGTATACGGTGCGAGAGCCGCCATAATCGGCGGCTGCAAAGGTACTTCCAATGTGCTTGCAGGCTCGCTTTTTGATGTGCCGGTGCTTGGAACCCATGCCCACAGCTGGATTATGAGTTTCCCCGATGAATATACCGCATTTAAAAACTATGCGGCTTTGTACCCTTCCGCCTGTATTCTTTTAGTCGATACTTATGATACCTTACAGTCCGGCATTCCAAACGCCATCCGGGTATTTACGGAAATGCGCAAAGAGGGCATTCCTCTGACTTATTACGGCATCCGTATGGACAGCGGAGACCTTGCTTATCTTTCCAAAAAAGCCCGCCGGATGTTAGATGAAGCAGGCTTTCCCGATGCAGTCATTTCTGCTTCCAATGATCTGGACGAATATCTGATTCAGAGCTTAAAATTTCAGGGCGCCATGATTACTTCCTGGGGCGTCGGCACCAATTTAATTACTGCAAAAGACAATCCCGCTTTTGGCGGTGTTTACAAGCTTGCCGCAATACGGGACAAAGACGGTACATTTTTACCCAAAATAAAGCTTTCCGAAAATACCGAAAAAGTCACAAATCCCGGCAACAAAACTGTTTACCGCATTTATGACAATGACACAGGAAAAATACGGGCCGATTATATCTGTCTTGTAGGAGAGACTTTTGACACGGAAGAAGATCTGGTTTTATTTGATCCGAATGAACCCTGGAAAAAGACAAAGCTTGCCGGAGGAAGCTACCATATGCGGGAATTACTGGTTCCTGTTTTTAAAGACGGCCGCTGTGTTTACAAATCTCCCAGCGTAATGGAAATCCGCGAAATCTGCAGCAAAGAAAAAGAAACGATCTGGGATGAAACAAAACGATTTGTCAATCCCGCAAAAATCTATGTGGATCTTTCTGACAAACTGTACAATTTAAAACGTTCTCTGCTAGAGCGTATTTAAAAATTGCCTTCTGCCAGATGTACGGTCACACATAGCACCTCCAAGGACATGATATACCAAATGAGGAAAGCGCAGCAGGCTGCGTTGACCAAATTTGGTGCATATATTTTCACATGGCAAGTGAGCAGCCGTCCCGATGACGCTTTCCGGTTACCGCTCGCTTGCCCTTTTCATTCTTTTTAGTATTTTTCTTTCCATGCGCGACACCTGCACCTGACTTATCCCAAGCCTGGCCGCCACCTGCACCTGTGTCATTTCTTTAAAATAGCGAAGCTCTATCAGCTCTTTTTCTTTTTCATCCAGTTCTCCCAGCAGCTGTTCTAAAAGCAAATGATTTACCAGTTCCTCTGTTTTGGGAATTCCTCTTTCCGACACCTGGTCCACCAAATAAATTTCACTGTCGTCAGACTGATACACCGGCTGGTAAATAGAACCTACCTCTTCATTTGCCTCAATAGCCTCTACAATATCTTCTACACTAAGCCCGATTTCCTGTGAGATTTCCTGTAATGTGGCATCTCTCCCAAATGTCTGCGACAGCCTGTCCGATGCTTTTTTTACTTTCCATCCGTTTTCTTTTAAAGAACGCGACACTTTCATCATGCTGCTGTCCCTTAGGAACCTTTTTATTTCTCCCATAATCATCGGAACCGCATAAGTAGAAAATTTTACTTCATAGGCCGTTTCAAATTTATCAATTGCTTTCATTAACCCGATACAGCCAATCTGAAACAGCTCCTCTCTTTCGTGTCCCCGATGCTCGAACCTTGCTACAATACTCCATACCAGTCCCAGGTTGTCCGAAATCAGTTTCTCCCTTGCATCTTTATCCCCTGCGTGTGCCTGCTTAATAAGCGCTATCACCGCATCCATCCTGATTCTCTTCTTCCCTCTGTCCGATTTTCTTTATCAAAGTTACTTTCGTTCCAAGCCCTTCTTTTGACTCCACTTCAATGTCATCCATAAAAGCTTCCATAAAAGCAAATCCCATGCCGGATCTCTCCAGCTGCGGCTTTGTTGTATAAAAAGGTTCCATTGCCTTTTTCACATCTTTCATGCCTATGCCCTTATCCTCTACGATAATAACTGCCGTATCGTCTTCTAAGGTGCAGGTAAGGCATACTTTTCCCTCTTTTTCTTCATAACCGTGAATAATCGCATTTGTCACCGCTTCTGATACGGCCGTTTTTACATCTGCAATTTCATCTAAAGTAGGATCCAGCTGTGTCAGAAAAGCCGCTACTGTCACTCTGGCAAATCCTTCATTGACCGATTTGGCATCAAACTCTACTTTCATTTCGTTTTTCATTCTCATTTTCCCCCGCTTTTCTCATCTGTCTCTGTCTCTTTGCTATCGTCTTCCACCTGAATCATTTTATGTAATCCGGACACAATGAAAATCTTTTTCAGACGTTCATTTAAATGTTCCGCAGACACAATGCCGCCGCTGTAGCCCATATTTTTACATCTTCCGATTAATACCCCGATTCCGGAACTGTCCATAAACTCCGTCCCGGCAAAATCAAACACCAGCTTTCGTATATGATATGCGCCAATCAATAAATCTGCCTCCCTGCGAAGCTTCTCCGCGCAATGATGATCCACTTCTTTTGGCATTGAAATTCTCATACAGCCGTCTTTTAGCTGATATTTACACTCCATATTCATCTTCCTTTCCTATAAAACAAAAAAAGACGCTAAGACCTGTTTTTTCAGGTTTAACGTCTTTTGTACTTTGCTAATACTGCTGCCCTTCTTCCGGTGGATTTTGCTGTCCCGGGTCTTGCTGTGGATTCTGCTGTCCTGGATCCGTCTGCGGATTCTGTGATGCATCCGGCTGATTTTCTGCACCTGTTTCATCGCTTCTTTGCTGCGTTCCGTTATTTCCCGTGCTGCTGCCGCCATTAGCGTCTACGTATGTCTGCGCCACACGCGCACGCTCCGAGCCCGGATTTTGCTCAATAACTTTCTGATAATAGATTACGGCCTGACTCATATTGTTGTCTCTGCGGTAAGACTGCGCCAGATAATATACGGCATATCCGTCTTTATAAGCCTCGTCTGCCTCAACAACTTTGCCGAGCTTTTCAATTGCCTCTTTATAATTTCCTCTGGAATATGCCTGATAGCCTTCATCATAAAACGTAATAAGATATTTTTCATTTACCTTCGCACTTACGTCATTATAAACAGACGCCGCCCTGCTGCTCAAATCGGAAACTTCTACTTTTTCCAGTGCCTGACCCGCAGCCTCCACATCATCAGCCGCAAACGCCGTATATGCGTTTAAAAGCTGCTCATAAGAACCTAATTTCGTCTCTGCGCCTTTTGAAGTTTCCTGTGCTTCTTCCACTTCTTTCGTCAGGTCTTCTACCTGCTTTTCCAAAGATGCAATGGACTGCTCTTTCGTGGAAATCGTATCATTGGCTGCTTTTAATGCCTCATTGGCCTCACTTTTTGAACTCTGCCTGATATTGGGAATCAGCAAAAACATCGTAACTGCAATACCAAGCACAACACCAATCACAATATTGATAATCGTCTGCAGCGCGGAATTATCCTTAAACTGTGTCGGCATGATTACCGTATCATTGCCGCTCTGGTAAGAAATCAGTTCTTCTTTTTTCTGCTTTTTCGAATGGGTATCTCCTATTTTGCCGCTTATTTCTTTTTGGTATCTGAGTGTAATTGTATTATTTTCATCAATTTTTGCCGCGTTGCGCAGAGATTTGTTTGCCTGGTCATACTTGCCTTCCTGCATATATAAAAGTGCTAACAGCTGATGCCCTTTCACCAGCTTCGGATTTAATGACAGCACTTTTTTCAGCTGGATAATTGCAAGATCCCTGCTGTCCTGCCTGCAGTAAATCAATGCCTGATTGTATTTTTTAATCGTCTGGTTAATTATGTCCAGTCTTGACTGGTTGCTCTGTATTTCATTTAAATAATGGGCTGCCGCATTATTTCTGCTCTGGTAATTCTTGCTGATTACCCATTCACTTAATGCTGCTACCGTCTCTCCCATTTCAAAATAGATTAGTCCCAGAAGATTTCTGGCATCTATATTCATCTTATTCAGCTGCAGGCTCTTTTTTAAACTGTCAATTGCTCCGGAAAGGTTTCGCACGCCTGCCTTCTCCAAACCTTCATTATAAAAACTATTCGAAGCATAAATTATCTTTTTGTAAATTTTTACATCGGCGCCACATTTTCCGCAATAATCGGCTTCATTTAAAGATGCGCCGCAGTTATAACATTCCATAATTCACCTCGCTCACCTGATTTTTAACTTCTTTCCCGCATCATTTCAAGCAGTATATCCGTCATATCTGTTAAATCACGGCCGTAAATTGCATCCTCCGCTTCTTCTACTTCCAGACTTGGCTGGAACTTTTTTAATTCTTCATCAAAATCTATCATGACTGCTCCTCCTGATTTTTGTTTTAGAATAAAGTGGGCAGGCCCACATAGCAATAGGTTCTTTTTCGTAATATTAAAAATCACTATATTGTAATTGGTGTTATTTTCCTTTACCATTATAATATAGTGATTTTAATATGCAAGTAAAAAAATATTAACTTTTTATTATCTCACCGCAATATTTTGCACATATCTGCATGATCCGCTTTTAATATACGGCAAATGCTATTTTATGGATGCAAGCTGTGCTTTCACCTGTTCCATCATCTGCTCGTATTTCAAAAGCTTATCTTTTTCTTCCTGTACCTTTGCTTCCGGCGCTTTGCTTAAAAACCGCTCATTGCCCAGCATTCCTCTGGAACGTGCCAGCTCTTTCGACAGCCGCTCTTTTTCTTTGAGAAGCCGTTCTTTCTCTTTTTCCATATCCACCAGCTCTTCCAGCGGAATATAAACAACAGCATCCGGAATTACAATAGAAACGGCGTCATCTGAAATACCTGTCTTCTCTGCCAGAACAATTACTTCAGAAGCTCCCATCAGCCCCGCATACATATCTTTTTCCGTCTCAAAAATATCTCTTACTCCGGCATTCTCCGATACAATATATATGGCTGCTTTTTTGGAAGGAGGCACATCCATTTCGGAACGGCGGTTTCTGACGCTTTTTACCAGCTCTTTGCAGCGTTCCACCATTGCTTCTTCCCGCGGGAAGTTACATGCTTCTTCATAAACAGGCCAGTCGGAAAGCATAATCGTCTCTTCTTCCGGATGCAGCGTACAGTAGATTTCTTCCGTTATAAACGGCATATACGGATGCAGCATCTTAAGCGCGTCTGTCAGAACTTTCTGTAATGTATAGAGCGCTGCATTGGCTGAAACGGGATTTTCCTCACGATGATACGTACGGCGTTTTGTCATTTCGATATACCAGTCGCAGAATTCATCCCAGATAAAATCGTATACTTTCTGAACTGCAATTCCCAGTTCAAACTTGTCCATATTCTCTGTCATTTCCTTTGCCAACCGGTTTACTTTTGATAAAATCCACTTATCTTCTGTGTGCAGGTCTTTTTCTGCAGGCACCGTAAGCTTTTCATCCCCGATATTCATCAGAATAAAGCGGGAAGCATTCCATACTTTGTTGGCAAAATTGCGGGATGATTCCACTCTCTCCCAGTAAAAACGCATATCATTCCCCGGTGCGTTTCCGGTGATAAGCGTCAGGCGCAGCGCATCCGCACCGTATTTATCGATGACCTCTAACGGGTCAATGCCGTTTCCTAAAGATTTGCTCATTTTCCGCCCCTGGGAATCTCTTACAAGGCCGTGGAACAATACCGTATGAAACGGCGCTTTTCCCATCTGCTCATAGCCGGAAAAAATCATGCGGATAACCCAGAAAAAGATAATATCATATCCTGTCACAAGCACATCATTCGGATAAAAATAACCCAGATCTTCGGTCTCCTTCGGCCAGCCCAGGGTAGAAAACGGCCAGAGCGCGGAAGAAAACCATGTATCCAGCGTATCTTCATCCTGCACGATATGTGTGCCGCCGCATTTGGGGCACTTTTCGGGAGCCGTTTTGGAAACTGTCATTTCCCCGCAGTCCTGGCAGTAATATGCCGGAATCCTGTGTCCCCACCAAAGCTGTCTGGATATACACCAGTCGCGGATATTGTCCGTCCAGTTAAAATATGTTTTTTCCATGCGCTTTGGAAGCAGCTTAATTTCCCCGCTTTTTACACCTTCTACTGCAGGTTTGATCATCTCATCCATTTTCACGAACCACTGCTGTTTAATCATCGGCTCTACCGTCGTACCGCAGCGGTCGTGCGTTCCAACGTTGTGGGAATGCGGCTCTACTTTTACAAGCAGCCCCATTTCTTCTAATTCCTTCACCAATGCCTTTCTGCATTCGTAACGGTCCATGCCTTCAAATTTTCCGGCATAAGCATTCATAGTCGCATCATCGTTAATAACTACAATCTCTTCTAAATTGTGGCGTTTTCCGACTTCAAAGTCATTCGGATCATGCGCCGGAGTAATTTTTACGCAGCCTGTTCCAAATTCCCTGTCTACATAAGCATCTGCAATTACCGGAATTTCCCGATCCGTGAGCGGAAGCTTTAATGTCTTTCCGATAATATCTTTATACCTTTCATCCAGAGGATTTACAGCCACAGCAGTATCTCCAAACATTGTCTCCGGCCTTGTCGTTGCAATTTCGACAAATCTTCCCTCTTCACCGGCAACCGGATAATTGATGTGCCAGAAAAAGCCGTCCTGCTCTTCATGTTCCACTTCCGCATCTGAAATAGATGTCTGGCATACCGGACACCAGTTAACAATGCGGGAGCCCTTGTAAATATAGCCTTTTTCATATAATTTGATAAACACGTCCAAAACGGCGTCGGAACAGCCCTCGTCCATTGTAAAACGTTCTCTTTCCCAGTCTGCGGAAGAGCCCATTTTCTTTAGCTGGTTGATGATGCGTCCGCCGTATTCTTTTTTCCATTCCCAGCACTTTTCCAAAAATCCTTCTCTGCCCAGGCTGTCTTTTTCTATTCCCTGTTCTTTTAAAGATTCAATGACACGCACTTCCGTTGCAATTGCCGCATGGTCTGTGCCCGGCTGCCACAGTGCATTATAGCCCTGCATTCTTTTATAGCGGATTAAAATATCCTGCATCGTATTATCCAGCGCATGTCCCATGTGAAGCTGCCCTGTAATATTGGGCGGCGGCATTACGATGGTAAACGGTGTTTTGCTTTTGTCTGCTTTGGCACGAAAATAACCGTTTGTTTCCCATTTTTGATAAAGACGGTCTTCGATGCCTTTTGGATCATAGGTTTTTGCTAATTCTTTGCTCATGCTCGTTCTCCTTATATTTTGTATCGTTTCCTATAGGATAAAAAAAGCCCCGGAAGAATTACTTCCA
>CAOKHR010000040.1 GCA_948468325.1 uncultured Lachnospiraceae bacterium
CATCTACCAGGTTTTTTGCAAGATTTTCCTGCTCCACTGCTCTGTGGTAATCTCCCTTGTCGAAAGAATCCAGTTCGAAGCATTCTGCCGGTTCCGCATCCCAGATCATAAGTGTATTGACTACGTGATTGTTGTAGCCGAGAATCGGCATATCATACGGTATTGCACGTACTGACTGATAACCTTCCTGTACAAATTTTACCCTTCCGTCCGGAGTATTGACTGCGCGGACATAACCGCCGAATTTTACTTCATAGGTATACTCCGGCCGGCGAAGTTCAAACGGATAGCCGTCTTTTAACCAGTTGTCCGGAACCTCGATCTGGAACCCGTCTTCAATCTTCTGCTTAAACATACCGTAGCGGTAACGGATTCCGCAGCCATAAGCCGCATAACCAAGCGTAGATAGTGATTCCATAAAACATGCCGCCAGTCTGCCAAGACCGCCGTTTCCAAGCGCAGGATCCGGTTCCTGATCTTCAATTGCGTTAATATCAAGCCCCAGCTCTTCCAAAGCTTCTGCTACCGGCTGGTATACTGTCATATTAATCAGGTTGTTGCCAAGTGCGCGGCCCATTAAAAATTCCATGGACATATAATACACAACCTTGGGATCCTCCTCTTTCATGGCCTGCTGTGTTTCCATCCACTGATTAATTACCTCGTCTTTTACCGTATAAGATACCGCCTGAAAAATCTCCTGCTGATTCGCCTCTTCCAGTGTCTTACGGAAAAGTGTTCTGACATTGTTTTTTACTTCTTTTTTGAATTGTTCCTTATCAAAGTCCATTAAATGAGCTCCTCCTTCTTCACTTCCATAACGACAGATTCGCCGTTAATATTCCACTCCTTTTCGTATCCGCCCAGCTTTTCTGTGGTAATGTCCACAGCAAGCACTTCGGTCCGGATTGTCTCTTTATTTCTTTCAAAAATCTGGGCTGCCTTCTTATCAGACTGATAGGAGACTTTTATCTTGTCCATAACTTCAAATCCTGCCTCTTTACGCATGGTCTGAATCTTGCTGATTAACTCACGGACAAAACCTTCTTCTATCAGCTCATCTGTCAGATTGGTGTCTAATACAACTGTAACTTCATTGTCACTTTCTGTCACATAACCTTCCATCTGTGTCATAGTTATAAGAAGATCCTCTTTCAATAATACAACCTCATCACTGACACTGTCAAGTTTTAGCACACCCTTATCATTCAGCTCCGCCATTGCAGCATTGCCGTCTAACTTTGAAAGCGCTTCCCTGATTTGTCCGAGATATTTTCCATATTTCGGGCCTACCGTACGAAGCTGGGGCTTAAACTCATAGCTTGTATAAGCGCTGACATCGTCAGAATATTTTACTTCTTTGACATTTAACTCTTCTTCTACAATCCTGATGTAAAACTCCGGAAGTTCATAAGGCGCCTTGACAAACATTGTGCCGATTGGCTGGCGGTTTTTAATATTCGCTGAATTTCTGCAGGCGCGGCCCATTACGACAAGCTTTAAAACAGCCTCCATGTTCTTTTCCAGATCTTTGTCAATGACAGATTCGTCTGCTGTGGGGAAGTCGCAGAGATGTACGCTTTCCGGTGCATTTTTATCAATGCTGCAGACTAAATTGCGGTATATGTCTTCTGACATAAAAGGTATCATCGGCGCTGCGCATTTTGCCACGGTCACAAGTGCCGTATACAATGTCATATACGCATTAATTTTATCCTGCTCCATGCCTTTTGCCCAGAAACGCTCTCTGCTTCTTCTGACATACCAGTTGCTCATTTCATCTACAAATCCGTCAAGCGCCCTTGCCGCTTCCGGAATCCGGTAATTTCCAAGATTCGTATCTACATCCAGAATCAGGCTGTTTAATTTGGATAAAAGCCACTTATCCATAACAGATAATTTATCATATTCTAAAGTATACTTTCCGGCATCAAATTCATCTATATTTGCATACAGTACAAAAAACGCATAGGTATTCCAGAGCGTACCCATAAATTTACGCTGTCCTTCCTGCACTGCTTTTCCATGGAAGCGGTTCGGAAGCCATGGCGCGGAATTAATGTAAAAATACCAGCGGATTGCATCTGCACCGTATTTTTCAAGCGCTTCAAAAGGATCTATGGCATTTCCCCTGGACTTGCTCATTTTCTGTCCGTTTTCATCCTGTACATGGCCTAATACAATCACATTTTCATACGGGGAGCAGTTAAACAGCAGCGTAGACTCCGCCATCAGGGAATAAAACCAGCCGCGTGTCTGGTCTACTGCTTCGGAAATAAACTGTGCCGGAAACTGCTGCCGGAACAAATCTTCATTTTCAAAAGGATAGTGATGCTGTGCAAACGGCATGGCTCCGGAATCAAACCAGCAGTCAATTACCTCCGGTACACGGTGCATCTGCCCGCCGCAGTCCGGACATTTTATCGTTACTTCATCAATATAAGGCCTGTGAAGTTCTACTTTTGCAGCTTCCGGACTGCCGCTCTTTTCTGCCAGCTCGCTGCGGCTTCCGATGCATTCCTGATGTCCGCATTCACATTCCCATACATTCAGCGGCGTGCCCCAGTAACGGTTGCGGGAAATACCCCAGTCCTGAATATTTTCCAGCCAGTCTCCGAAACGTCCTTTTCCGATAGATTCCGGAATCCAGTTTACCGTATTATTGTTGCGGATCAAATCTTCTTTTACCGCTGTCATCTTGACAAACCAGGATTCTCTTGCATAATAAATCAGCGGCGTGTCACATCTCCAGCAGTGGGGATACTCATGCTCAAACTTCGGCGCATCAAAAAGAAGTCCTTTCTTTTCCAAATCCTTTAATACCATAGGATCGGCTTTTTTTACAAAAACTCCGGCATAATCCGTCTCTTCTGACATCTCTCCCCTGCCATTTACCAGCTGTACAAAGGGCAGATCGTATTTTCTTCCCACATTGGCATCGTCTTCACCAAACGCCGGTGCAATATGGACAATTCCGGTACCGTCTGTCATTGTGACATAACTGTCGCATGTAATATAGTGCGCTTTTTTATGCTGCTTTTCAATGATTTTTGCCGCGAAATCAAACAGCGGCTCATACTCTTTGTACTCCAGATCAGTGCCCTGATACGTTTCTAAGATTTCATACGCCGCTCTGTTTTCCTCTTCATTTCCAGAGCTGCCCAAAACTTTATCCAAAAGCGCTTCTGCCATATAATACGTATACCCGTCGGCTGCCTTGACTTTGCAGTAAGACTCTTTCGGATTGACACAGAGGGCAACATTGCTTGGCAGCGTCCAGGGCGTTGTCGTCCATGCCAGAAAATAAGCGTCTTCTCCTACAACCTTAAACCGTGCAACAGCCGAACGCTCTTTGACTGTCTTATATCCCTGTGCCACTTCCTGAGACGAAAGGGGCGTTCCGCACCGCGGACAGTAAGGAACAATTTTAAAGCCTTTGTACAACAGCTTCTTATCCCAGATCTGCTTTAATGCCCACCATTCCGACTCAATAAAATCATCATGGTAAGTCACATACGGATCGTCCATATCTGCCCAGAAACCAACGGTTCCGGAAAAGTCCTCCCACATTCCTTTATATTTCCATACGGATTCTTTACATTTTTCAATAAAAGGCTCCATACCGTATTCTTCAATCTGCTCTTTTCCATTTAAACCAAGCAGACGCTCTACCTCAAGCTCTACCGGAAGCCCGTGCGTATCCCATCCCGCTTTTCTGGGAACAAATTTCCCTTTCATGGTCTGGTATCTGGGAATCATGTCCTTAATGACACGTGTCAGAACATGGCCGATATGGGGCTTTCCGTTTGCCGTAGGAGGGCCGTCATAAAACGTATAGGTCTCTCCCCCTTTCCGGTTTTCCATACTTTTTCTGAAAATGTCATTGTCTTTCCAAAACTTCTCTGTCTGCTTTTCCCGTTCGGCAAAATTAAGACTGGTTTCAACTTTGTTGTACATAACATCCTCCTGTTCTTTCTTTTTATTTATATATTACGAAAGATTTCCTTTCTGAATATAAAACAAAGCAGGTAAGCCCGCTTCAACTCCCCTGACTTTGCTGCGGCTGCTTTCCTATAAGAAAAAAAAGCCCTTCTTCCTGTAATAGGACGAAGGGCAAACAATCGCTATACCACCTGTTACAGCATACTTGGGACACATAATCCCGCATATACGGTTCCCATAACGCAGGAACATACGTCAGCGCCTATTCTCATCTGCTCTATACCATACGATTTCGGGCTGCAACTCGAAAGGGATGTTCAGACATCTGCTACTCATACCGACTTTCACCGTCTTCGGCTCGCTTTGATTTTCACAATATGCCCTACTGTCTTTGTCATCGTTTTTTGCATAAACAGTATAAGTGGATTCCACCGGATTTGTCAATAGTAAAAATCATCAGGCCGCCTTCAATTTTTTCAGCTCTGCGATATATCCAATCGTCTGCTCCGCAGCTGTAAACAAACCGGACACCATATAATACAGTTCCACGCCTGCCGGAATCACAAATGCAAAGCAGCTGTTCATAAACAGCATTACAATAATCATTGGAATGCTCATTTTCTCCGGATGCAGACTTTTCAGCCATCCGATATAAGGAACCAGCTGCGGCAGTATCTGCACAAAAACAGTTATTACCGGCAGTATACACGTACTATCCCTTACCAGCAGAGACGGTATCCATGGGAGCAGCACCGTAGTAACATCTACGGCAGCAGCCAGACGGATTCCGTTGTACAAGATCAGCATAATCGGAAACTGTAGAAAAGAGAGCAGACAGCCGCTGACATTTTGTCCGCTCTTTACCGCCTGGCGCTGCTTTTGATTGAGAGGCAGCATACACAGACGAACTACTACTGTAAACAATACAATTGCAGCTCCATAATCTCCGCAAATTCCATATAATAATTCCATACACCGGCGTACGCCTTCATATAATAAACTCATTCTGCTTCCTCCTCTTCCTTAAAATGTCCTTTTTCCGCCCTGCGGAAAGCAAAAAATCCCGTGCCATAAATAACAATCATAACTCCGTAAACAACCAGCAGCCCCAGATTTAATTCTTCTGCCTTTACCAAATACGCATAAATATGTATCAAAGGAACTGCCAGCACCACAATCCACAATCCCACAGAAATAATTCTTGCAATCCACGGTTTCCGAAACAGCCATGTAATACATGGCTCATAACGAAATACATTTGTTTTTGTATATTCTGCAATATCCTCCAAAAGTTCTTCTGCCTGTGCAAACTTCCTTCCCTTTTTCTCCTCTTCATGAACATAATTTAAATATGCATCCAGTTTTTCATTGTCAATCTTCTCCTCCTTCAATATCAGGCTGCACAAATCCATTGCTCCCTGAAGATTCTCCATCTGGGACTTCAATTCCGTTCTCTGCCTCTGCACAACTGTCTTTACATCCGCCTGCTCTGACAAAAGCAGATAAATTGTCTCAACTGAAATTCCCATCTTGCGGTACAAAAGAATCTGCTTAATCCGGCATACATCTTCTTCCGTATAATTCCGGTATTTACTGTCTTCCTCTCTGACAGGCACAAGCAGTCCTTTTCTCTCATAAAAACGAATGTTGCTGACATTTAACCCCGTCAGCTTAGCCACTTCACTAATCCGCATTTTATCCGTCTCCTTTCTGATAAATACCTGTAAAGGCAAATGCAATATTTCCGGCTTCAAAAACTTAGTTGTGCAAAATATATAATTGAGACGCAGGGCCTTTTGGTGCCGCCGGTACTTAGCTGTGGTTCTTTCACAGCTTAGTACCGCTGCGAGCGCCAATGAGCGAAAGCGCGCCCAGCGGCCAATTATATATTTTGTACAACGGACGTTTTAAGTCAGAAACTTTCGCAATCCCTTAAATCACCTGAACTATACACTCTGCACCTGATGCAGAGTCAATAGATTTGCAAAAATTTTTAAATTTTTTTCAAACAAAACAAAAAGGCAGCCCCAAAAGCTGCCCCATTCATCTCTTATAAAGCCTCCACATCAATTCCCTTAAGAAGCTGATTTTTTCGTATTTCTGCTCCCTTGTCGTCAAACAGATACACCCGGTACAACAACACGCACATTTTTTCTCCAATGTCCACATGCCGCCGCTCCAAAGAACGGTTTGTCGTTAACCGGACATGATTGACAAGCAGTGTCAGTTCCAGATAACTGCCCCGAAATACCACGCTTTCAATGACTCCCTCTTCCACTGCATCCATCATATTCGCAAATTTTTTATTATCACTCTTAAATGCCTCCACAAATTCCGGCCTTACAATCACTTTCTTATCCTGCGGAATGTCATCGTAGCCTTTGAATCCTTTCAGATTGTCTAAAATAGCAGAAGTCCCGATAAACTGTGCCACAAACGGCGTCTTGGGATTTTTGTATATATCAATGGGACTTCCCATCTGCTCTAATCTGCCTTCATTGATAATGATAATATCGTCTGCAACTTCAACGGCTTCCTCCTGATCGTGCGTTACAAAAATACTTGTAATGCCGACTTTCTGAATCATTTCTTTCAGCCATCTGCGCAGTTCTTTGCGGACCTTTGCATCAATTGCCGCAAACGGCTCATCCAAAAGCAGAAGCTGCGGTTTCGGAGCAATTGCCCTGGCAAATGCAACTCTCTGGCGCTGTCCGCCGGAAAGCTGGTTCGGATAGCGCTTTTCCAGACCTTCCAGCCCGATTAACGCAATCATTTCCGTAACTCTTTCGTGAATCTTTTGTTTGTCCATTTTCTGGACTTTCAGGCCAAACGCAATATTGTCATAAACGGTCATATAACGGAACAATGCATAATTTTGAAATACAAATCCGATGCCTCTTTCACTGGCAGCAACATCATTGACAACTTTCCCTTCAATTACAACGTCGCCGCTGTCCTGCTGTTCCAAACCTGCCAGCATACGCAGAATCGTTGTTTTTCCGCTCCCGCTGGGCCCCAAAAGCGCAACCAGTTTCCCCTGTTCTATGCCAAAATTAATGTTCTTCGCCGCCTCATAGCTGCCAAAGTTCTTGCATATATTTTTCATTTCTACATACATGATTGTCATCCTCCAAAATTATATATCGCTTCTTTTTCCCCGATATTCCACGATGTTTTTTAAAATCAGCATAATTAACGCCATTCCGACTAAAAGCGAAGAAACTGCAAACGCCTGTGTAATCGAATCCGCGCTTCCCGCCATATAAAGCGCGTCAATTTCCAGAGGAAGCGTAAATGTCTTTCCTCTCGCTTTGGATACTGCATAAACTGCGCCGAATTCTCCAAAAGCTCTTGCCGCGCAGAGAATGATGCCGTAGAGCAGCCCCCATTTCATATGAGGAAATGTAATTTTCCGGAAAATTGTAAATCCGGAAGCGCCCATCATTGCGGCCGCTTCTTCCTCGTCCCGTCCCTGTGCATACAAAATCGGAATGATTTCTCTGGAAATAAACGGAAATGTAACAAATATTGTAGCAAGAACTACCGCCGGAACAGAAAATACAAGTGCAATATCTGTACCAAGCGCATCATTGATTCCGTCAATCAACGGCTTTGCCCACCCGGTTCTTCCAAATGTCATAATATAAGCAAGACCCGCAATAACCGGTGAAATGGAAAAAGGTATGTCAATCAGCGTAGAAAGCACGTTTTTTCCCCGAAAATCAAACTTCGTCAAAAGCCACGATGCAATAATCCCAAAAACCGTATTGACCGCCACTGCAATTACGGTAGCAATCAAAGTCACTTTCAGGGCTGACAGCGTATTGGGCGCAGTAAGCGCAGCCTGATAAGAAGCAATTCCATCCCAAAGCGCCCGATATATGACTTCAAGCAACGGCAGCACCAGCATCAGCAAAAAGAAAATCACACTGATTCCAATTAAAATCCATTTGACAGCTTTTGAATTTTTCTCTTTCATCCGGCACCTCCTAAACATTTGTCCTTCTGCTTGCAATATGCTGTATCATATTAATGATAAACAGCATCAAAAATGATATAATCAGGAGTACGAGGGCAATTGCCGCCGCTCCTTCATAATCCACATTTCCCGAATTTAATTTCTGCATAATGATATATGACACTACCTGCGTCCCGTTTTTCTCACTGTTGCCCGATATGTAAATCACGCTTCCGTACTCTCCGATTCCCCTTGCAAGCGCAAGTCCAAATCCGGTCCATAATGCCGGTGCAATTTCCGGAAAAATCACTTTCCAGAAAATCCGGAAGCGGGAAGCGCCAAGCATAACTGCAGCTTCTTCATAAGACGCCGGCAGTTTTTCAAGTACCGGCTGAATGGCTCTTACGACAAACGGAATCCCGATAAAAACCATGGCAATCACAATACCGGTTTTTGTATACGCAATCTCAATGCCGATTTTTTCAAATGCCCTGCCTAAAAATCCGGTATCCGAATACATTTTTGTCAGAGTAATGCCTGCAACCGCAGTCGGCAGCGCAAACGGCAGCTCAATCATTCCATCCATCAGACGCTTTCCGGGAAACTCATACCGTACCAGCACCCATGCCAGAATTGTACCGAAAATACAGTTGATTACCGCCGCAGCCAATGCGCAGCCAATACTTGTCACAAAAGCCCTAACCACATTCGGCCGCGTCATCAGCTCCAAAAACTCCTGTCCTGACAGCCGGAAAGAATATGCAAGTACAGATGCCAGCGGAATTAAAATAATCAATGACAGCATCGTAACCGAAACGCCCATGGAAATCCCGAAGCCCGGAATAATGGATTTTTTTCTCTTTGTCTGTACCTGTTTCAATGGTGCTGCCTCCCTGTTATTTGCTGTAAATTTCATCAAAAATGGCATTGTCCGCAAAGAAATCCGCATATGCCTGATCCCATCCGCCGAAATCATCAATTGTGCACAAATTTACCGACAAATCAAACGTATCTGCAAATTCCTTTAAAACCGCCTCATCCGACGGACGGTAGAAATTTTCTCCTGCCAGCCTCTGTGCGTCTTCCGTATATAAATACTCCAGATAATCTTTTGCAATATCCTGCGTCCCGTTCTTATCTGCATTTTCATCCACAACCGCTACCGAAGGCTCCGCCAGAATACTGATGCTCGGCGTAACCAGCTCATATTCGCCCGGATATTCCTCTAAAGTCAAAAGCGCCTCATTTTCCCACGCAATCAAAACATCTCCCTGGCCGTTTTCTACAAAAGTCGTTGTAGCGCCTCTTGCACCGGAATCCATAACAAGCACGTTTTTATATATGTCAGAGACAAAATTTTTCATTTCTGTTTCATCACCAGAAAATTTCTGCTTTGCATACTGCCATGCAGCCAGAAAATTCCAGCATGCCCCGCCGGAAGATTTCGGGTCCGGCGTAATAATCTCCACGCCGTCTTTAATCAGATCGTCCCAGTCGTTGATTCCTTTTTCATTTCCGCTGCGTACAAGAAAAACAATCGTCGACGTATAAGGCGAACTGTTCCTGTCAAACTCATTGATCCAGCCTTCTTCAATCATTCCGGCCTCTTCAATTGCCGTAATGTCATGCGCCAGCGCCAGCGTTACCACATCTGCATCATTTCCTTCAATGACAGACCTTGCCTGAGAGCCGGAACCTCCATGCGACTGCACAAGCTCAATCTCTTTTCCCGTTTCTTCCTTATAATGTTCTGCAAACATCTTATTATACGCCTCATAAAACTCACGGGTAGGATCATAGGAAACATTTGTAAACGTAATCGTTCCATCTCCCTTTTTATCCCCGCATCCTGCAAATACCGTAACCATACATGCCGCCGTCAGCATAAAACATCCTGTCTTTCGAATCCAACTTTTTTTCTTCATAATTTTTCCTTTCCAACGCAAACGTTTGCGTTATTTGTTCCTATTGAAATTTTCTTTCATTCCCTATATAATACTTATATCACAAAAATAATAGCCGATAGACAAGGCTTATGTCAACCATTTATAACACAAACGTTTGCTCAAATAATCCTTTTGCGGCAACTCCGCAGGAGTTTGTCATATTGGGATGCCCTTTGGGTATACCTCTTGCGGCAGCTCCGCAGGAGTTTGCCATATTGGGATGCCCTTTGGGTATACCTTTTGCGGCAGCTCCGCAGGAGTTTGCCATATTGGGATGCCCTTTGGGTATACCTCTTGCGGCAGCTCCGCAGGAGTTTGCCATATTGGGATGCCCTTTGGGTATACTTTTTGAGACGGACGTTTTACCCTCTTTCACAATCACAAAAAGGAGTTACCTTATGTCTTTAAAAAAAATTGCCCAGATGACCGGCGTCTCTCCCTCTACCGTGTCGAGAGTTTTAAACAACACCTCTTCCACCTGCGCTTCTAAAGAAGTTCGGGACAAAATATTCGATGCCGCCCGAAAAATCGGCTACCAGCCGGATGAAAATGCCAGAAAACTGAAAAACCACTCGAAAGCACAGAATCCCGCGCGTCACATCAGCATTGTCCTTGCACGGATTAAAGCTTTAGACGACGATCCGTTCTTTTATGAGCTTTTTCGGAGTCTGGAAATTTCTTTATTTGAAAACCATACCGTGATTGACCATGTCGTTTATGCGGAAGATAAACTTTTTCAGGATATATCCAAATCACAGGGCGTCATTATACTGGGACGCTGCTCTCAAAAGCTGCTCACACAGATTCTGGCTTTAAACAGCAATGTTGTCGGCATTTGGAGAAACAGTATGAATTTTAATGTGGATGAAGTTGTATGTGACGGCAAAAAAGCTGCCGAGCTTGCCATGAAACATCTGATTTCCCTTGGACATAAAAATATCGCCTACATCGGCGACTGTTCTTACGAAAGCAGATATATCGGATACTGCAATTCACTGATTAACAACAATATTCCCATGAATTATGAATGGATTAAGCAGACAGACCAGACAGGTGAATCCGGACGGACTGCTTTTTATGAACTGTTAGAAACTTCAAACAACTTTTCTGCCGTTTTCTGCGCCAATGATGTGACTGCAGTCAGCGTGCTGAAAATATTGAAAGAAATAAAACGAAAAGCAGGGAGAAAAATATCCGTAATTTCTATCGACAATATCGAAGAAAGCGAAAATACTTCTCCCTTTTTGACAACAATAAATATTCCCAGAAAGGAAATGGCCCATATGGCTGTTACGCTCCTTATGGACCGGATTTCCAAAAAGCATTCGGAAACTGTGCGCATTGAATTTCCATGCCGCATCGTAAACCGCAGCAGCTGCTATCCTGTCTGATTCCCAAAAACTCAGCCGCAGATTTTATCAATTGCCGCCAGTTCCTCTGCCGTAAAATCTGTTTTTCCTACAATCTTTACGTTTTCCAGAATCTGTGACGGTTTTGAAGCGCCAATTAAGACAGAAGTGACTTTGCCGTCTCTTAACACCCAGGATAATGCCATCTGTGCCAGTGACTGCCCTCTCTCTTTTGCAATTTGATCCAGAGCGCGGATTTGTGCCAGTTTTTCTTCTGTAATCATACTTTCTTTTAAAAATCTGCCGTCTCTTTTTACCCGGCTGTCTTCCGGTATCCCATTCAGATACTTTCCTGTCAGAAGCCCCTGCGCAAGCGGGCAGAATGCAATCATTCCCAGTCCTTCCGCCGCCACAAAGTCTTTTACGCCGTTTTTCTCAATGGTGCGTTCAAACAGGGAATATCTGCTCTGGTGGATAATAAACGGCGTCTTTAGCTCTCTTAAAATTTTTACCGCCTCTGCCGTCTGTTCTTTATTGTATTTTGAGATTCCTACATACAATGCTTTACCGCTCTTTACGATTCCGTCCAAAGCAAGCATTGTCTCTTCTAACGGCGTCCCGGGATCCGGCCTGTGATGATAAAAAATATCCACATACTCAAGCCCCATCCGCTTAAGGCTCTGATCTAAGCTTGCCACCAGATACTTTTTAGAACCCCAGTCTCCGTAAGGCCCCGGCCACATCTCATGTCCGGCTTTCGTAGAAATCACCATTTCATCCCGGTAAAAACGCATTCCCCAGTCTAAAATCCGTCCGAAATTCTCTTCCGCCGCACCGTTAACCGGTCCATAGTTATTTGCCAGATCAAAATGCGTGATGCCTGCATCAAATGCCGCCGTACACATATTTTTCATGTTTTCAAAATCTGAGGTTGTCCCAAAATTGTGCCACAGTCCAAGCGACAGCTCCGGCAGCTTCAACCCGCTTTTCCCGCATCTGCTGTACTGCATTGTTTCATATCTTTTTTCATCCGCCTGATACATAAATTCCTCCTTTATGCTGTCTTCATACTATTTTTAGATTCTTAAAGAATTCTTTCCATTTTATTCAAAATAAGAACACAATTTCCGTATATACTATAATCATCCACTAAGGAGTTGTAAGGTCTTGCGAGGCTTGGTCGGCTCCGACAAAAAACAATCCCGAAAGGGTTTTCATAAATTTCTGAACTTTTCTCCTTTTTCCCTGTAACAGTACTTCTGTTGCAGGGATTTTTTTACAGACGTTTCGCAATTACTGCAAGAAATCTCTCTCCGTATTTCAGACATTTATTTTCACCCACACCGTTGACGGCCAGAAATTCTTTTTTCGTCTTTGGTTTTTTTGCCGACATATCCTTTAACGTTTTATCACTAAATACAATATACGGAGGGATGCGTTCTGCTTTGGCAATTTCCATCCTAAGCTTACGCAGTTCTTCAAACAGGGCATAATCTATATCCGGAAAATCTGCCTGCTGTTTTCCCCTTCCTTTCTCTTTTTGGGAAGCCAAAGACGCTCTCTTCTGTTCTTTCGCCGCTTTCATCATAATCGGCGCATCGTCAAATACTTTCTTTGACTTTTCTGTCAGCCTGACAACCGGATATTTTTCATCCGTTACCAGAATATATCC
>CAOKHR010000041.1 GCA_948468325.1 uncultured Lachnospiraceae bacterium
CAACAGGATTATTGTATATATTGAAGAAAAGTTCAATTTTATCGGCAGTCTGATTTCTTTTGTGCCGGCAGGAGGAGTCTTTCAGACGCTGGTTCCGGTGGCTTTGATACTTGGTGTGGGAATCGGATTTTTGGGAAGCTGGATTACGATTCGCAAGCATCTGAAAGTATAACACGACAAAGACAGGACAAATGGAATGATTTGGGCAGGAAAAACGTATAATGTAAGGTGCCCTGGAAACTCCCTGCCAGAATATGGTAGGGAATTTCTGTATATATTCGTGCTTTTGAGAAAGGATTGTATCAATATGGAGTATGAGGAAATAAAAGACGGTGAAGAAATAGAAACGGAAAGCAGGTTTGGCAGGGGTGTTGTAACCGGAATACTGGGGACAGTTCTGGTGGCAGCGGCGTTTATTGCCATTACGACAGCTGTTTTTGGCAGGCGCATTGTTATTGGGCCAAACAGCAGTGCAGAAAATAATCAGACAACCGTACTTAGCAGCGATGTGATGCATAAGGTCAACGAATTGATTGGATATATCAATTTGTATTTTTATGACGACGTGGAAGACGAGAAGCTTGCAGACGGAATTTATGCCGGTTTGCTGGAAGGACTGGAAGACGAATATTCCGAATATTATACACCGCAGGAATATGAAAATCTGCAGATCAGCGCGACGCAGAATTATTATGGAATCGGCGCGGGCCTTTTGCAGGATAAGGACTCCATGCAGGTGACGATTACCCATATATACGAGGGTTCTCCTGCAGAGGCGGCAGGATTAAAAGAAAACGATATTGTTGTTATGGTGGGAGATATTGAGGCTTCCAGTATGGAGCTTTCCGATTTGGTGACGCATATCCGCGGGGAAGAAGGAACTACAGTTCATCTTCAAATTTACAGAGAAGGTGAGGCGGATTATCTGGAGTTTGATGTAGAACGTGCCAATATTGATCTTCCTACGGTAGAGCACAGGATGTTAGATGACAACATCGGCTATATACAGATTCTGGAATTCGGCGCTCCTACGATAAAACAGTTTGAAGCGGCAGTCAGTGATCTTGCCGGACAGGGAATGAAAGGTATGATTATTGATGTCAGGGATAATCCGGGAGGAATGATTACTTCCGTAACAGGAATCTTAGATGATATTCTTCCGGAAGGTACGGTTGTTTATACACAGGATAAATACGGCAAACGTCAGGATTACACTTCGGACGGTTCTACAAAAATGGAGTATCCGATTGCAGTGCTTATAAACGGCAACAGCGCCAGCGCATCAGAAATTTTGGCAGGCGCCATTCGTGATTTTGAATACGGAACGTTAATCGGTACAAAAACGTTTGGGAAAGGTATTGTGCAGACGATTTTTTCACTATCCGAAGGGGATGCGATTAAGCTGACCACAGCGAAATATTTTACACCGAAAGGCGAGAATATTCACGGAACCGGAATTGAGCCGGATATTGAACTGAAATTTGAATATCAGGGAGATTTGTCAAAAAGCTATGACGAATTAAAAGACAATCAGGTATTAAAGGCAGTTGAAGTATTAAATGAGGAGATTTCAGTGAAGTAATGGAAGACAGTAAACATAAGAGAAAATATATATGGCTTATGGCGGCCGTCTTATGGATGGTTCTTATATTTCATTTTTCAAATCAGAAAGCATCAGAGTCCAGTGAAATCAGCGGGTCGCTTACTTACCGTATGGCAGAAGGAGTAAGCCGGATGTTTCATTTTGACTGGAACGAAGAGACTCTGCTGAAATATGCCGGTGCAGTGGAGCATCCGGTACGGAAAGCGGCGCATATGACAGAATACGCTGTTTTGGCATGGATTCTTTTTGGAAACTGCATACATTATCCGTTGTTACAGAAGAAATCTTATCTATGGGCAGGCATAGGAGCAGTGCTTTATGCGGCAACAGATGAATTTCATCAGTTGTTTATCGAAGGGCGTTCCGGAGAAGTTGGAGATGTTCTGATTGACGGAACGGGAGCTGCTTTAGGACTGCTTTTTCTGTGGATAGCTGTTTCTATAAAAAATAAAAGAAAGAGGTGAAAGTAATGGTAGAATTAGATCAGTTCAAAACAACATTGAACTCTTACAGAGGACCATTAGTGGAAGTGAGGGATTCACTTTGACTTAGCTGTCAAAGAACAGAAAATCCAGGAATTGGAACGGGAGATGGAAGCTCCTGATTTTTGGGATAATGTAGAATCTTCCCAACAGAAAATGAAAGACTTAAAAAGTCTCAAGGATGATGTGGCAACGTATGCAAAACTGCAGGGACAGTTTGAAGACATTGAAACACTGATTGAGATGGCAAATGAAGAAAATGACGCTTCTCTGGTGGAGGAAGTGGAAGAAGAGCTGAAAGAATTTGAGGCAACGTTTGAGGGCATCCGGATGAAGACGCTGTTATCCGGAGAATATGACAAAGATAATGCAATTCTTTCCCTGCATGCAGGAGCTGGAGGAACGGAGTCCTGTGACTGGGCCGCAATGCTGTACCGGATGTTTACCAGATGGGCGTCAGACAAAGGATTCCAGGTAGAAGTATTGGATTCTCTGGACGGAGAAGAAGCAGGAATTAAATCCATTACATTTCAGGTAAATGGAGAAAATGCCTACGGATATTTGAAATCCGAGCGGGGCGTACACCGTCTGGTACGTATTTCGCCGTTTAATGCAGCCGGTAAACGGCAGACGTCGTTTGTGTCCTGTGATGTGATGCCGGACATTGAAGAAGATATTGATATAGAAATTAACGATGATGATATAAGGATTGATACGTATCGTTCCAGCGGCGCAGGAGGACAGCATATCAATAAGACGTCTTCGGCGATCCGCATTACGCATTTCCCTACGGGAATTGTCGTGCAGTGTCAGAATGAGCGTTCCCAGCATATGAACAAAGATAAAGCAATGCAGATGTTAAAAGCCAGACTTTATCTTTTAAAACAGCAGGAAAATGCACAGAAAGCAGCAGGCATCCGGGGAGAAGTAGCGGAAATCGGCTGGGGCAGCCAGATACGTTCTTATGTTATGCAGCCGTATACAATGGTAAAAGACCACCGCACCGGAGTAGAAACGGGCAATGTAGACAGTGTTATGGACGGCAAAATAGATTTGTTTATCAACGGCTATTTAAAGTGGCTGTCTCTGGGCTGTCCGGCGGATTTGTCGGGAAGCGGTGAATAACGAGGGGAGGATACTTATGGGAATTATAAGAGCGGCCGGCCAGGCAGTCAGCGGTTCTCTTGCAGACCAGTGGCTGGAAGTAATTGAGCCGGATAACATGGGAAATATGACAGTGTTTACTTCCGGTGTTAAAATCCGAAAGGGACAGAATGTAAAAGGAAGCGGCCAGACAGTTTCAAACGGTTCGGTCATTCATGTGTATGACAATCAGTTTATGATGCTTACAGACGGCGGAAAAGTCATAGACTATACGGCAGAGCCGGGGTATTATAAAGTCGACAATTCTTCGATGCCCTCTGTTTTTAACGGGCAGTTAAAAGAAAGCGTCAGGGAAACATTTTCCCGTATCAAATTTGGCGGAGAAACACCGGTGCAGCAGAAAGTATTTTACATCAATCTGCAGGAAATCAAAGGAATTAAATTCGGAACGAGAAATCCGGTAAATTATTTTGACGGTTTTTATAATGCAGAATTGTTTTTACGTGCACACGGCACATATTCCATTAAGATTACAGATCCGTTATTGTTTTACAGAGAAGTGATTCCGAGAAATGCCGCACAGGTAGAAATTACGGATGTGAATGAGCAGTATCTTTCAGAATTTTTAGAGGCACTGCAGTCTTCCATTAATCAGATGTCGGCAGACGGAATCCGGATTTCTTACGTTTCTTCTAAGGGACGTGAATTAAGCAGATATATGGCGGATGTTTTGGATGATGACTGGAACCGTATGCGCGGCATGGAAATTCAGTCCGTGGGAATTGCAGGCATTTCATATGACGAAGAATCCCAGAAAATGATCCAGATGCGGAACCAGGGCGCAATGCTGTCCGATCCGACGGTGCGGGAAGGCTATATACAGGGCGCAATGGCCAGGGGATTTGAGGCTGCGGGGTCAAACGCCAACGGAAGCATGGCCGGATTTATGGGAATGGGCGTAGGCATGCAGGCACAGGGGACAGTGATGGGCAATGCATCTTCCGTCAATCTGGCGCAGATGCAGATGCAGCAGGCGGCGCAAAAGCAGAATGTACAGATGCAGCCGCAAAATCCGACGGAAAGCTGGACTTGTGTATGCGGTACAAAAAATACAGGGAAATTCTGCAGTGAGTGCGGAAAGCAAAAGCCTGCGGGAGAATGGGTATGCCGGTGCGGTACAAAGAATACCGGAAAATTCTGCAGCGAATGCGGCAGTCCCAGACCATAGTATACAGTACAGTGAGGAAGAATCATGTCAGTAATAAGTTTAAAATGTCCCAATTGTGACGCGGAATTGATTTTTGATCCGGCGACGCAGAAATATAAATGTGAGTACTGTCAGTCTCTTTTTTCCGAGGAGGAGACTGACGGTTTGCAGCAGCAGGGCGGACAGGACGCGGACGGAGTCGTGTATCACTGTCCAAGCTGCGGTGCAGAGATTGTTACGGATCAGACAACGGCGGCATCCTTTTGTTATTATTGCCACAATCCGGTTGTGCTGGGCGGAAGGCTTGGCGGAGAGTTTCTGCCGGATAAAATCATACCGTTTTCCGTTGACCGGACAGAAGCAAAAAAACTGTTTCTGGAATATTTTAAGAAAAAGAAATTTATACCGAAAGCTTTTTTTAATAAGAATCAGATGGATCATCTTTCCGGCGTCTATTTTCCTTACTGGGTGTATCAGGCATCCATAAAAGGCAGTATGAGGGCAAAAGGAACTAAGAAAAGAGTATGGATAAGCGGCGGTCGGGAATTTACAGAGACACGTTTTTTTGAAATAGAGCGGGAAGGAAATATTGCTTTAGAAGATATGACGGAAAATGCCCTTAAAAAAGCAAATCATGTGCTGGCGGAAGGTATCCTGCCTTACCGTATGAGGGAAGCAAAGCCGTTTCGGTTCGGATTTCTTTCCGGTTTTCTGGCGGAAAAGCGGGATATTGAAAAAAGTCAGATTTCCCAGAAGCTTAAAAAAGAGGCGGAAGAATATGCAGAGAAGATGCTGCGCGAATCCGTCGGAGGGTATCAGACCGTTACGGGTACGCAGACGCGTTATGTGACTCAGCAGGAAAAGTATGAATATGTGCTGCTTCCGGTCTGGACACTTACCTATCAGGGGAGAAACAACAAGACGTATTATTATTCCATGAACGGACAGACAAAAAAAGTCTGCGGAAAGCTGCCTGTGGATTATAAAAAGGTGACGCTTACGGCTTTTCTGTTGGCAATTACCGTATTTTTATCTTTGCTTGCGGGAGGATATTTTTTATGGTAGAGAAAAAGAAAAAATTGGGCTGTCTGCTGTTTTTTGTGATGATATGTTTCTTTGTATCTGTTTTTTTCAATCCCCGAATCTGCAGTGCAGAAGATATAGGGACAGAAAGTCTGGTCACTGTCAGCGACGATGCCTCTCTTCTTGCGGAAGGAGAGATAAAAAAGCTGCAGGATATGGGAGAAAAACTGGCGGAAAAGAGCGGATGGAATGTCATCGTATCTACTTGTGACGATACAGCGGGGAGAACGGCACAGACGACTTGTGAAGATTATTTTAATACATATACAACAGGCGATAACGGAATCAGCTGTCTTGTTGATATGGATCACCGCGAAATATATCTTTCCACTGCGGGAGACGCCATACTCTATTTAAATGACAAAAGGATAGATGAAATTTTAGATCAGGCGTATGAGGCAGTTTCAGAAGGTGATTATGCGCAGTGTCTTTCTTCCATGATTTCCGGCGCCGAAGAAGCTTATAAAGCGGGCGTGCCGGACAATGCGGTTATTTATGATGAAGACACGGGGGAGCGGACCGTTAACCGGAAGCTGACAAGGATGGAAATATTAATTGCCCTGCTTTTCGGCTGTGCGGCCGGAGGAATCGTTTTTGCGTCTATACTGGGCAAATACCGTTTGAAATGGGGCACGTACCGGTATGATTTTCATGATTCGGGAGTGCTTTCACTGGATAAAAAAGAGGACCGTTTCGTCAACCAGGTGGTTACGCACAGAAAGCTTCCCCAGAATAATGGAAGTACATCTTCTTCCGGCAGCAGGAACAAAAGTACAGTACATACCGGTTCCGGCGGCAGAAAATTTGGAGGCGGCGGACGCAGATTCTGAAAAAAATCAGTTGCAAGCCTATTTAGATTGTGATATAAAAATGGATGAAGTGGGAAATATGCGAATTGGAGGAAATTATGATAAAAGCAGCAGTTATGGGATACGGAACAATCGGCTCCGGTGTGGCAGAAGTGCTTCGAATCAATCAGGACAGTATTGCGGGAAAGGCAAACGGAGGAATCGAAGTAAAATATGTTCTTGATTTAAGAGACTTTCCGGGAGATCCGATTCAGGATAAGGTAGTACATGATGTAAATATAATTGTAAATGATCCGGAGATACAGATTGTTGTCGAGACGATGGGAGGAGTAGAACCGGCCTATACATTTGTCAAAGCGATGCTGGAGGCAGGCAAGCATGTCACTACTTCCAATAAGGCGCTTGTGGCAGACAAAGGAGCGGAACTGATTGCGCTTGCCAGAGAAAAGAATGTCAACTTTTTGTTTGAAGCCAGTGTAGGCGGCGGCATTCCGATTATCCGTCCGCTGAATTCATCTCTGACTGCAGACGAGATTGAAGAAATTACGGGTATTTTAAACGGAACGACGAATTATATGATGACGAAAATGGCAAACGAGGGCCTGGAATTTGACGATGTGTTAAAAGATGCGCAGGAAAAAGGATACGCAGAAAAAGACCCAACAGCAGACGTGGAAGGATATGACGCATGCAGAAAGATTGCCATTTTGACTTCTTTAGTGTGCGGCAGACAGGTGGATTTTCAGGATATTCATACCGAAGGTATTACGAAAATTTCTGCCGCTGATATGAAATATGCAAAGAAAATGGGACGTGCCATTAAGCTGCTTGCTTCCAGCAGAAAAACAGACGGCGGCTATCTGGCGATGGTGGCTCCTTTTATGATTTCGCCGGAGCATCCTCTTTACAATGTGAACGATGTGTTTAATGCAGTTTTTGTACGGGGAAATGTACTTGGCGATGCGATGTTTTACGGCAGCGGAGCGGGAAAGCTTCCGACAGCATCTGCTGTTGTAGCCGATATGGTTGATATAGCAAGACATTTGGACTGCCATATCGGAATTGAGTGGAGTTCAAAAAAGCTTGAACTTGCAGATTTTGGAAAGGCAGAAAATGTTTTCTTTGTACGTACGTCTTCCGGCGAAGATACAATTAGGCAGATCTTCGGTGATGCAGATGTGATAGACGCCGGTATCGGCGGAGAAATCGGTTTTGTGACAGATGTTATGACTGAAGATGCATTTGCAGAGAAATCGGCAAAGCTGAATGTAATCTCCGTGATTCGTGTCGGACAGTAAAGGAGCAGATATATGAAATATTTAGTCATTTTAGGGGACGGTATGGCAGACCGTCCCATTGAATCTTTAGGGAATTTAACACCTCTGGCATATGCCGCTACCCCTGTGATGGATGAGCTTGCATCCAAAGGAGAAATCGGGATGGTACATACGATTCCCGACGGTATGAGTCCGGGGAGCGATACGGCCAATTTGTCCGTACTGGGCTATGATCCGAAAAAATATTATTCCGGACGTTCTCCGCTTGAGGCGCTGAGTATTGGCGTATCTATGAAAGATACGGATATTGCGCTGCGCTGCAATCTTGTGACATTGTCAGAAGAAGAGGACTGTTATGAAGAGCGTACTATGATAGACCACAGCTCCGGTGAAATTTCATCAGAAGATGCTGCCATATTATTAGAAGCTGTAAAACGGGAGCTTGAAACAGAAGAATTCCGTTTTTATGCGGGAACCAGCTACAGACATCTTTTAATCTGGGAGAAAGGCGAAGTGGTGGATTTGGTGCAGCCGCATGATATACTGGGACAGAAAATCGGAAGTAAAATGCCGGAAAATAAAAGCCTCTCTGAGATGATGAAGAAAAGCTACGATATTTTAAAAAATCATCCCATTAACGAAGAACGCAGACGGCAGGGCAAAAATCCCGCAAATTCCTGCTGGTTCTGGGGTGCGGGTACAAAGCCGTCTTTGACTTCTTTTGAAGAAAAAACAAAGAAAAGAGGCGCCATGATTTCTGCCGTAGATTTATTAAAGGGAATTGCTGTGGGTACTTCTATGAAAGTCATTACCGTAGAAGGCGCAAACGGCGGATTAAATACAAATTATGAAGGCAAGGCACAGGCTGCTGTAGATGTACTGACAAAAGACGGTTATGATTTTGTATATGTGCATCTGGAAGCTCCGGATGAAATGGGGCATCAGGGCAGCGTGGAGAAGAAAGTAAAGGCAATTGAAAATCTGGACAGCAGGATTATCCGTCCGATTGTAGAAAAGCTCCGCGAAGCAGGAGAGGATTTCCGTATGGTAATACTTCCGGACCATCCCACACCGATTTGTATTCGTACACATACATCGGATAATGTACCGTATTTATTATACGACAGTACATCAGAGCAGGAGCATGATCAAAAATACAACGAGGCAGAGGCAGAAAGTACAAATCATTTTATTGCACACGGCCATGATTTGATTTGGCATCTGTTTTGTGCAGAATGAGGAGTGGCAGATATGGTAAAAGTAGTAAAATTCGGGGGAAGCTCTCTGGCAAATGCAAGCCAGTTTGCGAAAGTGGGAGATATTATCCGTTCTGATGAAAGCCGCAGGTATGTGGTTCCGAGCGCGCCCGGAAAAAGAAACGAGAAAGATACGAAAGTGACGGATTTGCTGTATGCATGTTATGCACTGGCAGAGGCGGACGAAGAGGAAAGCTGCAGGCTGAAATTAAAGAAAATCAAAGAGAGATATGATTCCATTATCAATGGACTGAATTTAAAGATTTCCCTGGATGCGGAATTTAACATTATAGCAGAGAATTTTGCGGCAAAAGCAGGCGCCTGTTATGCGGCTTCCCGTGGAGAATATTTAAACGGCATTATTATGGCCGCCTATTTGGGCTATGAATTTATTGATGCGGCAGAAGTGGTGTTTTTTGATAAAAACGGCGAATTTGATGCAGAGAAAACAGATAAAGTATTGTCCAAACGGCTGAAAAAATGCGAGCGTGCGGTAATTCCCGGTTTTTACGGTGCAAAAGAGGACGGCACGGTTTGTACGTTTTCGCGTGGAGGGTCTGATATTACAGGTTCAATCGTTGCCAAAGCCATCGGAGCCGATATTTACGAGAACTGGACGGATGTGTCAGGTTTTCTTGTTGCCGACCCGCGGATTATTCAGAATCCGCAGGTGATTAAAGTGATTACGTACCGGGAACTTCGGGAGCTTTCCTATATGGGTGCGACAGTACTTCATGAAGATGCGGTATTTCCTGTCCGCAAAGCAGGCATTCCCATCAATATCCGCAATACAAACGCACCGGAAGAAGACGGTACGCTTATTGTAGAAAGCACCTGTCATCATTCGAAGTATACGATTACCGGAATTGCCGGAAAAAAAGGATTTGTAGCTGTAAATATAGATAAAGACATGATGAATTCCGAAGTGGGATTCGGCCGGAAAGTGTTGTCGGCATTTGAACAGAACGGCATTTCTTTTGAGCATATGCCGTCCGGCATAGATACGATGACGATATTTGTGCATCAGGAAGAATTTGAGGGCAAAGAACAGCAGGTATTATCTGCCATCCACCGCCTTGCAGATCCGGATACAATTGATTTGGAAACGGATCTTGCATTGATTGCAGTTGTCGGAAGAGGCATGCGGTCAACAAGAGGAACCGCAGGAAGAATTTTTTCCGCACTGGCGCATGTGAATGTCAATGTCAAAATGATTGACCAGGGTTCCAGTGAACTGAATATTATCATTGGTGTGGCAAATAATGACTTTGAAACGGCAATCGAGGCAATTTATGATATTTTTGTAACAACACAGCTGTAAGACGTTTTCAAAGGAGGGTTATTTTGAAGTTATTAATAAAAAATGGAAGAATTATAGATCCGGCCTCCGGACTGGACGACAAAGCAGATCTTTTGGTTGAAGACGGAAGGATTGCAAAAGTTTCCAAAACAGTCAGGGACAAAGCAGACCAGATAATCAATGCCAAAGGATGTTATGTTATGCCCGGCTTTATAGATCTCCATGTGCATTTAAGAGATCCGGGTTATGAAGAGAAAGAGACAATTGTCACAGGTGCAAAAGCGGCGGCAAGGGGCGGCTTTACCACGATACTGGCGATGCCGAATACAAGGCCTGTGGCAGATAATGAAGACGTGGTAAATTATGTACATCAGAAGGCAAAAAATCTGGCGCCTGTCAATGTACTTCAAATCGGTGCAGTGACAAAGAGGCAGGAGGGGAAAGAACTTTCTGAAATTCACGAAATGGTTCAGGCAGGCATACCGGCAATTTCGGAAGACGGCCATTCTGTTATGAATGCAGATCTTTATTACCGGGCGATGCAGATTGCAAAAGAAGAAGGAATTCCGGTGTTTGCCCACTGCGAAGACAAAAATCTTGTCCGGGGCGGCGTGATAAACGCGGGAAAGCGTGCAGAGGAGCTTCATCTTCCGGGGATTATGAATGCGGTAGAAGATGTCATTACAGCAAGGGACATTGTGCTTGCACAGGCGGCAGACGTGCATTTGCATCTCTGTCACTGTTCGACAAAAGGAAGCGTATGGATGGTGAAACAGGCGAAGGAAAAGGGACTGAAAGTGACTGCAGAAGCAACGCCTCATCATTTCGTTCTTGCAGATGAAGACATTCCGGGGGATGATGCAAATTATAAAATGAATCCTCCGCTGCGCTCGGCAGAAGATGTAGAAGCAATTAAAGAGGGATTAAAAAATGATTTTATCGACGTGATAGCAACAGACCATGCACCGCATACGGCCATTGAAAAGGGCAGAAATATGAAGCGGGCTCCGTTCGGCATTGTGGGGCTTGAAACGGCAGCAACGCTTACTTACTCTGAACTTGTCTTAAAAGATTATCTTACGCCGATGCAGATGGCCGAGAAAATGAGCTGCCGGCCGGCAAAGATTATCGGACTGGATAAAGGAACCCTTCAGGAAGGAAGCGTGGCGGATATTGTTATTTTTAATCCGGATATCAAATATGAAATTTCGGTAAATGATTTTGCGGGCAAAGCCAAAAACACGCCGTTTGATAAAAGAAAAACAACCGGAAAAGTAGTCGCTACAATTGTATCCGGAGAAGTCGTATACAGGGAGGGGATATAATATGATTCAGAAACTGGCAGATAAAATTAAAAAGACACATGCTCCGATCTGTGTAGGCTTAGACCCGATGTTAAGTTATATACCGGATCATATCTTAAATAAGGCATTTGCTGAATTCGGGGAGACTTTGGAGGGAGCGGCGGAGGCTGTCTGGCAATATAACAAAGCAATTATTGATGCCACATATGATCTGATTCCTTCCGTAAAACCGCAGATTGCCATGTATGAGCAGTATGGAACAGAGGGGCTTAAGGTTTTTCAAAAGACAGTGGAATACTGTCATAAAAAAGATTTGCTTGTCATCGGAGATGTAAAGAGGGGCGACATCGGTTCCACTTCTGCTGCTTATGCTGCGGGGCATCTTGGAAAAGTAACAGTGGGAAACAAAACATACGCTGCATTTGATGAAGATTTTGCCACCGTAAATCCGTACCTTGGTACAGATGGCATCAAACCTTTTATTGATGTCTGCAAAGAGGAGAAAAAAGGAATTTTTATCCTTGTAAAAACATCAAATCCTTCCAGCGGAGAATTTCAGGACCGCCTGACGGACGGACGTCCGCTGTATGAATGGGTAGGAGAAAAAGTTGCAGAATGGGCAGAAGAGCATATGGGTGAGACTTACAGTTACATCGGAGCGGTAGTAGGCGCCACATATCCCGAGATGGGAAAAATTCTCCGTGATATTATGCCGAAAAGCTTTATACTGGTGCCGGGCTATGGTGCACAGGGCGGCAAAGGAAAAGATCTGGTGCATTTTTTCAATGAGGATGGGCTCGGCGCAGTCGTCAATTCTTCGAGAGGAATTATAGCGGCATATAAACAGGAAAAATATGCAGCGTTTGGAAGTGAAAATTTTGCGGATGCTTCAAGAGCGGCAGTCACAGATATGATAAAAGATATAGACGGCGCATTAAATGCGGCAAAATAGGAGAAGACAATGTCAGGAAAAAGTAAAGAAAAAGCAGTAATTATCCGGAAGGAAGAAATTTCTTCCGGTATTTTCGATATATGGATTCGTACAAACAAGATTGCAGAGACGGCAAAAGCGGGACAGTTCACAGCCCTTTACTGCAGGGACGGCAGCAGGCTTCTGCCGCGTCCAATCAGTATTTGCGAAACTGACAGACAGGAAAATGCCATTCGTCTTGTATATCGTGTAGCGGGAAAAGGGACGGAAGAATTTTCCCATATGAAAGAAAGAATGGAAATTGATCTTATCGGGCCTTTGGGAAACGGTTTTCCCCTCAGAGATAAGGCTGCGCTGATTATCGGCGGCGGAATCGGCATTCCGCCGATGCTTGAGCTTGTAAAACAGCTGGATGTACCAAAACAGGCTGTACTCGGATTTCGGGACGAGCTGTTTTTGTATGAAGATTTTAAAAAATACGCGCCTGTTTATGTGGCT
>CAOKHR010000042.1 GCA_948468325.1 uncultured Lachnospiraceae bacterium
CCTACACGACGCTCTTCCGATCTAGATTACGACGGCAAAAGAGGATTTATTGGAAGAAAAAGATCCGTCTGAGGAAAAGAATCCGTCTGCAGATATTGGCTTTCCTGGTACAGCGGTAAAAGAAGAGTTGGAAAACAAGCGAAAGATAAATGATGTTATTCATCAGATTATACAGATTGGAGAAGTAGACGGTTCTGAAATTTCCAAACAGAAGATTGACCGCGCCAGAAATGCTTATGAAAGTCTGACAGAAGAACAAAAAGGGCAGATTCCAAAAAACATTGAAACTATTTTGCTTCAGGCAGAAGAAAAGTTTATCATTACCGCCATCTATGAAGACAGGCATTGTTATTATAAAGTGATAAATGTCAAAGGAAAAGAAGCGGAAGTGATACGGGCTAAAAATCCCAAAAGCAGAAAGATTCGGATTCCGGATCAGGTAAAAATCAACGGCGTCTGCTACAGGGTAACATCGGTGGCAAAATATGCTTTTTCCAATAATAAGAAAGCAGTTTTAGCAACAATTGGGAAAAATATAAAAAAAATCGGAAAAGAGGCATTTCGGAACTGTAAAAAGTTAGAAAAGATTACTATTAAAAGCAGACATTTAGCAAAAATCGGTAAAAACGCGTTTTGTGGAATTGCAAAAAGCGCGCAGATAAAAGTCCCCAGGAAGAAGTATAATATTTACAAAAAGATGTTAGCAAAAAAAGAACAGAGAGGTACGGTAAAGATCAGATTCTAATGATGAAAAGAAAGGAACTATCTGACAGAGCAATAAAGAAGGAGGCATCAGCATGGAAAATTTATTTGCATATGTAGATCACACGGCGTTAAAGCCGTTTACAACGTGGGATGAAATAAAAAAGCTTTGCAGGGAGGCTGTGGAGTATGGCATGGCGTCTGTCTGCATTCCGGGGTGTTATGTAAAAAGGGCGCATGAAATGTTCGAGGGATTAAATATTTGTACGGTAATCGGATTTCCGCTTGGATACAATTCTGCGGAATCAAAAGTGGAGGAGGCTTTGCAGGCAGTCCGGGACGGGGCTTCGGAAATAGATATGGTGATTAATATCTGCTGGGTAAAAAATAAAGAGTACGATAAAGCAGAAGGAGAAATTGCCAGAGTGAAAGAAGCGGTAAAAGATAAAATTTTAAAAGTTATTATTGAGACCTGTTATCTTGATCGGGAAGAAAAGATTGCCATGTGTAAAGCCGTCACGAACGCAGGCGCGGACTTTATCAAAACGTCTACGGGATTCGGAACGGCAGGCGCAGCGCTTGAGGATGTGCGCCTGATGAAAGAAAATGTGGGAAAAAACGTTCAGATAAAAGCGGCGGGAGGAATCAGAAGCAGAGAAGAGATGGAAGCTTTTATCAGAGCCGGATGCAGCCGTATCGGAACAAGCTCGGCGATTGCCATGCTGCAGTAAACCGTCCGTCATTTACAGACTGGAGGTCAGCAGATGGATATTTTGAATTTGATTGAGGAAGCATATAAAGCAAAAGAAAATTCTTATGCCCCGTATTCCGGATTTCATGTAGGAGCGGCGCTGCTTGGTTATGACGGCAGAATTTACAGAGGATGCAATATTGAAAATGCGGCGTTTTCCCCGACAAACTGTGCGGAACGGACGGCATTTTTCAAAGCAGTATCCGAAGGCGCAAAAGAATTTCTTGCGATTGCAATCGTAGGAGACAGGGAGGAGTATCTTGCTCCCTGCGGCGTATGCAGGCAGGTAATGGCAGAATTTTGTGATGCAGAAAAGTTTCAAATCATACTTGCCAGAAACAAAAAGGACTATAAAATATATACGCTGGCAGAGCTGCTGCCGGAGCTTTTCGGAGCTGCTTCCCTAAAATAAAACAAAGGTGTGGAAAGTAACTTTTCAGCCGCATCAAAAACAAAAATAAAAATTTTGTAAAAATCATTGACAAAAAAAAATCATAGTGTATATTTGTAAGTGGTATATTTTGAGGATAGATATAAGTTTAAGGAGGAAAATTTCATGGCAACAAAAGCGTATTATCCAATTGAAGAGATCGGCGCTGGAAAAGTTGGTTTTTCCAGGACACGTTCCATTATTGAAGGTGCTTTTTACGGCAACAACGTAGTAAAAGTGTCTACATTAAGGGAGGCATATGAATTAGCAAAGAATTCACCGGGAACAATAGTAACAGATATGCCTGTATATAGAGGAGAAGAATTTGGTCTTGACAAAGACGCAAAAGTTCTTTTATTTAATGACGGTGCCGTAACCGGACGTTATGCCGCAGCACGCCGTATCAAAGGCGAGCCGGGCGTAGATGCTGCAAAGCTTGATAAAGTGGCAATGGACGCTGTTTACGAGTCCCGCTGGAAGACCATGTATCATGCAGAGGTATTCGTAGGACTTGATCCTGAATTTATGGTAAAAGCTCATCTTCTGATTCCGGAAGGCGAAGAGAATATCATGTACAACTGGATGCTGAACTTCCAGTATATGTCAGATGAATATGTAAAAATGTATAAGAACTCCAAAGCAGTAGGCGACGGCAAAGAGCCGGATATTTATATTTTCTCAGATCCGCAGTGGATTCCGCAGGAAAGACCGGATGTTGATTTCAGCTGCTTAAGCGATCCTTTAACGTTATGTTATTTTGATACGGCTGAGAACTGTGCCTGCATCTTAGGTATGAGATATTTTGGCGAGCATAAGAAAGGGACACTGACCATGGCGTGGGCAATTGCAAACAGAAACGGCTATGCTTCCTGCCACGGCGGACAGAAAGAATATACGCTGGCAGACGGCTCTAAATATGTAGCATCTGTATTCGGTCTGTCAGGTTCCGGAAAATCTACATTGACACATGCAAAACACGGCGGAAAATATCCGATTACTGTTTTACATGACGATGCATTTATTATCAATTCCGATACCTGCTCATCCATTGCTTTAGAGCCTACTTATTTTGATAAAACGGCAGATTATCCGACAGGCTGCGCAGACAACAAGTATTTATTATCCGCACAGAACTGCTCTGCAACATTAGATTCCGAAGGCAAGATCCAGCTGGTAACAGAAGACATCAGAAACGGCAACGGACGCGCGATCAAATCCAAATTATGGTCACCGAACCGTGTAGATAAGATTGATGCGCCTGTAAACGCTATTTTCTGGATTATGAAAGATCCTACGATTCCTCCTGTAGTAAAATTAAAAGGTTCCGCTCTGGCATCTGTTATGGGAGCTACACTGGCAACCAAGACATCTACTGCAGAGCGTGTAGCGGCAGGAACGGATTTGAATGCGCTTCGTATTGTTCCTTATGCGAACCCGTTCAGAACTTATCCGTTAGTAAATGACTACGAGAAGTTTAAGAAGTTAGTAGAAGAAAAGAACGTAGACTGCTATATCGTAAATACAGGCGATTTCATGGGCGCGAAAGTAAAACCGGCTGATACGCTTGGAATCCTTGAGACAATTGTAGAAGGCAAAGCAATGTTTGAAGCATGGGGACCGTTTGAAGACATTGAGATCATGTATGACTGGTCAGGGAAGACCGGCGATTTCAAACCGGATTTAAGCGACAAAGATTATGTTGCGGCATTAAAGAACGCTATGCAGAACCGTGTAAATGCAGTAGAAGATTTTGCAACTAAGAAAGACGGTTATGATAAACTTCCGGATGAAGCATTGGAAGCGTTAAAGAAAATTGTAAAAGAGGCTGAGACGCTTTAAGCTGAATTTAAAGTCATTTTACAAAATAAGGGAACCCTGTATCAGGTTCCCTTATTTTTTATGTATTTTGCATTGAAAAATGTGGCATAGTAAGGTATACTTAATTTACATTCCTGGGGTGTTCGATACCCTGCTATTTTGAACCTACATTTTTTTCATGGGATTCCTATTATTGCCGATTGGATGTCAGGCCGCCATTTTGCAGCGGAAGGCAGAAGAGAGGCTGCGGATTCCCACCTGGCTTTGGCTAGGACTCAAAATTGCAGGAAACGGCATTTTGGGTTTTCTCAAAGGATAAAAATGCCGTCAGGCATTTCCTTTGGGAAATCAAAAGATGATCAGGAAGATACAAAAGACAGTTTGGGAAAATACAAAAGAATTCTAAAATACAGAAGATTTATATGTACAAAAGATTTATAAAATACAAAAGATATTTCATAAATATACAAAAGATAACATACAAATGAAAGAAGCTGCTTTTTGGAGCAGCTTCTTTTCCGTATAGCTGAAAAATTAACTGTATATTCTGCATAACGGACGTTTGCATCCGCAAATACATAAAAAAAGCCATAAGGAGTATCACGTGAAGAATAAAACAAAGTTACTGATTGCAGGATTTGGAATAGCAGCCCTGCTTTTTCTGATTTTTTATAATATCCCAAAGCAGGAAATTGTATACGAATATTCCGAATCGTATGTTCAGACAAAAGAACTTCCTGCGATGCTGGATTTTTATTATTACACCGACAAAGAATGGGAGAAGAAACTAAATGAGCAGGAGTTCGGTGAAGTTGTGACAAAAGAGATTGTAGCATGGATTTTAGAGCAGACTTCAACGACAGAGTACATTACATATGACGCACAGGCTACGCCGTCCGGTCCTTCTTTTTTTTCTTTTGGCAGCAGCAAAGAAAAGGAAACGATAAGCAGGGCGGAGTGGAATGAAATATACAGACAGCTGCTGGATCTGCTTGACGAAGAAGGTGCAGTTACGGCTTCCGATGAAATTATTTTAAAAAAGGATAAAGATTTGCTCATTTGCTCTTCAGGTACTTACAGCTGTAGTTTAAAAGGAATTGATCTGCAGCCAATGACTTCTGCAGAATTTTATATAAATAAAGACAGGATTGTCGGAATCCGCAGTTTAAAAAGCAAATCTGCATGCCTCTCCAATGTTTATGTCCAGAACGCAGGTGAGGGAAAGCTGTTATTTTTGACAGGCCGGGAACAGTTTGAACTGAAGATTGAGACAGAAGATTTGGAAAAGGTGAAAAACCATGTCTGTGATCTGCTTTGGGAGGATGGCGTAATTGCGAAAGTTCAGGTAAAAGAAGATACAATACAGGGGAATCTGATTGCGTTAAATGAGAATACGATAGAAATTGAAGGTTACGGTGAAATCAGCCGCCGTGAAAAACTTCCCGTATATAAAACGTATGGAACTATTGAAGAAAAAGATCTCTCCGATATTGTGATTGCAAATATGAAAGTGGAATATGTCGTTGCCGATGAATGCATAGAAGCAGTTCTTTTAACAGAGCCTGCACAAATCAGCAAAATACGTGTGCTTCTTTTAAATGAGGACGGGGGAATGTACCGCGATGAAATCTGTATCTGTGCGGATGCAGCGTATCGTCTGATTACAAAAGACAAAAAAGTCAAAAAGTCAAAAAATAAGATTGTGAAAGCCAGCAAACTCTTTGCTTCGAAAGATACCGGCAGCATTCAGATTAAAACTTCCAAAAAAGGACTGCTGTATCTGTGCGATTCTTCCGGCAATCGCATTTCCAACGGTTATCAGGGCAGTCTGGAAATCCGGAAATATGAAAATGGCTATACAGTTGTAAATGAGCTTCCGATAGAACAGTACCTGTGTGCCGTAGTTCCAAGTGAAATGCCGGTATCTTATGAACCGGAAGCCTTAAAAGCACAGGCTATTTGCGCCAGAAGCTATGCGTACATCCAGCTTGGGCGGGGAGATTATGCAGCATTTGGCGCGCATGTGGATGATACGACAAATTATCAGGTTTATAATAAACAGAAACGCGATGAAAAGACAACGGCTGCCGTACTGGATACGGCGGGCATGGTGATCCGCTATAACGGAGAGACGGCAGAGGCTTATTATTTTTCTACATCAGCGGGAGTGACAGGAGACGGAGAAGCCTGGAACTTAAATGAAGATCCAAAATACGGATATTTACGAAAAGGAGTTGTAAAAGAGGGCGGCGGTGAAATAGATTTGTCAGACGAAGCCGCATTTGCAGAATTTATTGCAAATCCGGATGCGTCTCTTTATGAAAAAGAGATGCCGTTTTTCAGATGGAGCGCCGCAGGAGAATATACATCGGAAGAAACGCAGAAAAAGATACGGGAAATTTTAAATGCGCGTAAGGAAAAAACACCGGAAGATATTGTGTATCTGGATGAGCAGGGAAACGAATCGGAAAATATCAGAGGTTTTGGGAATCTTTTGAAGCTTGAAGCTGTAAAGCGCAGCAAATGCGGCGTGATTCTGCAGTTAAAGTTAACTTATGAAAAAGGAACTGTTCTGGCAGGCAATGAATATAATATCCGCATGCTGCTTGGTTCCGGACTTACAATGCTGACGCTTGCAGATAACAGCAAAAGAGAAACGGCAATTCTGCCAAGCGCCTATACAACGATTTCCGCATCAGAAGAAGGCATTTACATGATGTCCGGCGGGGGATACGGACATGGAATCGGTATGAGCCAGAACGGGGCACAGGCAATGGCAAAATCAGAAAAGAGCTGTGAGGAGATTTTAAAATTCTTTTTCAAAGATATAGAGATTGAAAACGGAGATATAAAATGATTTGGAAATGGACAAAAAATGTGAAAATATTTGTAGAAAAATGCATAAAAGACAATATCGGCGCATTTGCGGCACAGTCAGCTTTTTTTCTGCTGCTTTCACTGATTCCCTTTTTAATGGTGTTCAGCTCGCTGCTTCAATATACGGTTGTGTCAGAAGCAACGCTGTTAAAATATGTCAACGGACTGATACCGGAATATATTTCACCTTTTGTAATATCCGTTATACATGAAGTTTATCATAAATCGGTCGGAATCGTATCCGTAACGGCAGCAGCGGCAGTCTGGTCGGCGGCAAAGGGTGTACAGCATATGGCGGCGGGATTAAATGTTATCTATGGGGTAAATGAGACAAGAAACTGGCTGGTCAGACGCTTTTGGGCAGTTATCTATACGCTGGTGCTTATGATTTCGATTGTGGCTGCACTTGTTCTTTTAGTATTCGGAAAAAGTATACAGGGAATGCTGGCAGGGTATGTTCCTTTGTTTGCCCAGGCGACAGATTTACTGTTTCGGATGAGGGGCATGGTTATGCTTTTGCTGTTAAGCTGTGTATTTACAGTCCTTTATAAAACGCTGCCCAATAATAAAGCCATTACGGAGCACAAACCGACGCTTAAAAACCAGTTCTTTGGAGCCGTTCTCTGTGCATTAATCTGGTATTTGTTTTCTGCGGGAATTTCCGTCTATCTGGATTATTTTAACGGATTTTCCATGTACGGAAGTTTAACAACAATTGTGCTTGTCATGCTGTGGCTTTATTTCGGCATGTATATTATGATGCTGTGTGCGGAAGTGAATTTTCTTTACGGAGATAATATCTTAAAGAAAATAAAGCACTAAAGCGTATTTGAAAATAAACATGGGATTTTTGTTATTTTGACAATAATATTTTTGTCTTTTTTATCTTGTTTTATATAATTTGTGAATAATCGTTGAAAAAGATAATAGAAAATTGTATAATTAGTATAATACTTCTGAAAAAAGTGGGAGGAGGAGATATTTTTATGTTTTGTAAAAAATGGAAACGGGCAGGAGCATGGGCTCTTGCAGTAAGCCTTATATTTGGGTCTGTGCAGTTTCAGGCATTGCAGGCGAAAGCGGAAGATTCTGTAAATGCTGCCAGAAGTGCGGCAGCAACGGCTTCGGATTCAGAAACAGATTCTCTGACGCCGGAAAAAGCCATTGACGGCGACACAACAGGCAGGAATTCCAGATGGGCGTCTGCACGGGGCGACGGCCCCGTATGGATACAGCTTCACTGGAATACTCCGCAGACTATGAAAAATATTGTGATATACTGGGAACGCAAGAATGTACAAAACTACAGACTGGAAGTATCGGATGACGGAACGGCCTGGAGCGATCCAATCTGGTCGAATCCCGGTTATCCCTCAAAAAATAAAGAAACAATTATCTTAGAGACGCCGGTGACAGCTTCTTATCTGCGTTTGTATATCGGAACGGTAAAAAGTCAGGGCGACGATGAATCTGAGACTGCATGGAATACGGCTTCTCTTTATGAACTTGAAGTATATGAGAATGAAATACCGGACGGAAGGACAGAGGCACAGAAAGTTGCGGATGCAATTTCTGCTCCCGGCGCAATTGCAAAAGGCGACGGGAAAATTTCAATGCCGCAGGATCTTCCGGAAGGAGCACAAGTCCGGTTCTGCGCAGATTATGAACAGGTTGTAGGGGAAGACGGTACGATTTATACGCCTCTTGAGGATAAAACAATAAAAGGATTTTATGAAGTTACACTGGCGGATAAATCTTCTGCAAAGACGGAGGAATTTACGGTTGCCGTACCGGGGCAGTATGCGGCTGATGAAAATGCGAATGCAAAACCGGCCGTAATTCCGGAACTTCAGGAATGGCATGGAAAGACAGGAATGTTTGCCGTATCGAATTCCAGTGAAATCATTGTAGGCAGTGAAGCTTTAAATGAAACAGCAAAAGAATTTCAGGCGGATTATAAGGATATTACCGGCACGGATATTCAAATCCGGCAGGGAACCCGTTCTGCAGTAAAAGCAGGGGATTTTTATCTGTCACTTTCGGATGATGACAAAGGTCTGGATAAAGAAGGTTATACGATTGATGTTGATGACGGCGTATTTGTAGAAGCGGAAGAGGCTGTCGGAGCATATTGGGCGACGAGAACGATTCTGCAGATTTTAAAACAGACAAGCGGCTCCATTTCAAAAGGATTCATCAGAGATTATCCCAAATACGAAGTCCGCGGTTTCAGCCTTGATGTAGGAAGAAAACCCTTTACATTAGACGCATTGAATGAATTTGCCGAAAACATGTCATGGTATAAGCTGAATAACCTGCAGGTACATATCAGTGATAATCTGATTTTCCTTGAGGATTATCCAAATGAACAGGCAGCGATTGATGAAGCGTATGCCGGATTCCGCCTTGAGTCGGCAAAAAGAAGCCAGGCAACAGGTAAAACAGCAACGTCAGAAGATGTATTTTATACGAAAAATGATTTCCGGACATTTATTTTGGACAGCAGGACAAGAGGTGTGGAGATTATACCGGAATTTGATATGCCCGCACACGCTCTGCCGTTTACAAGGGCGTTTTCGGAAATTATGTCGACAGGAGTTGCGGCCGGAAACAGGTACCGGATTGACGAACTGGATCTGACACAGATGGATACGCCTGCATTAACGGGCGGCGAGTCGACTATGGATATTGTAAAAGGTATCTGGAATGAATATTTTGAGGGGGATAATCCTATATTTGATAAAAATACGGTTATCCATATAGGCACGGATGAATATCATGGCGTGTCAGGACAGACAGGCATTGAATATTTCCGCAGTTTTTCTGACAGGATGATTGAATTTGTACAGGAAACGGGAAGAACGGTCCGTATGTGGGGAAGTCTTTCCAATAAAACAGGCATAACGCCTGTCAGGTCGAAAGGTGTTCAGCTGAATATCTGGAATACCGGATATGCAGATCCGAAGGCTATGTATGATTTGGGATTTGATTTGATCAATACATTGGAAGGACCGAATTATATTGTGCCTGCGGCAGGATATTATAATGATTATATTAATACACAGAGTATTTACAATAGCTGGAAACCAAATGAAATCGGTAATATAACGATGTGTGCAGGAGATGAACAGATGTTAGGCGGATGCTATGCGATGTGGCATGACAGTGTGGATACCCGCGGAAACGGCATCTCCCAATACGATTCTTTTGACCGTTTCTTCAAAGCTGCTCCGGCATACGGCGCTAAGCTCTGGGGAGAGGCAGGAGACAGAGATTATAAGGAATTTACGGAGATTGCGGCAAAAACAGGAACGGCTCCCGGGACTACGCTTTACGGAGAATTGGATTATGCAACTTCTGTTGTTTTGGATTACACATTTGACGAAAGTCTTACAAAAGATTCCGGTGCAAATGGATTTGACCTGAAAGATGCGGTAAATGCGGAACAGGTGAACAGTGAAAATGGCAAAAAAGCGCTTCATCTGAAAGGCAGCTCAAGCTATATGGAGACGCCGGCAGCTTTAAATCTGATTGGATCCGATGCAGTTCTTAAAATGAAAGTAAAAAGAGATGCAGATTCCGGAGATGAGGAACAGATTCTCTGCGAGTCAAAAGAAGAGTTCGGGGCTTATGGAACCTACGCATTTAAGGCAGTTCAGAAAAATACCGGAAAAGTCGGATTTTCAAGGGAAGGCTATGATTATTCCTTTAACTATGAACTTCCGAAAGATAATCAATGGCATATTCTGGAGTTTTACAGCGGACAGGAGACGGTAGCGTTGCATGCAGACGGAGTGCTGGTAGATAATAAACATTATAACGAAGACGGAACGCTGGCTACTACGCAAAAGGGAGACAGTACAGTAATAATTTCTGCCAATAATAATCCGGATATTTATTTTGCAAATCATCCGACGACAGAATTAAGCGAAAAACTTGCAAAAGAAGGAATTCGCAAAACAGCAACGATGCTGGTTCCGATGGGACGGATTGGAAGTAAGACGAAGAGTTTTAAAGGACAGATTGAATATGTGACCGTTACAGGTACAAAAGAAATTTCAGGCGAATATGGCATGATTTCACATGAAAGATGGCAGGGAGCGGCCTGCAGTGTTTCATCTGCAGAAGGATCCGTCCAGGATGTATTTGACGGTAAAAACGATACTTTCTGGCATCAGGATTACGATAATGATGTGAGCGGAGCATCGGGTAAAGATACTGTACATCCGGGAGAAGATCACTGGTTTGAAATAACGCTGCCGGAAGAAATGAAGATTGATAAACTGACATATCTGCCGCGGCAGGACAGCAGTAACGGACGTATTTATGAATACAGTATTGTCGTTACAACGCCTGAAGGTGAAACGGTAACGAGCGTAGATCATCAGAGCTGGGCAAATAATAATTCTTTAAAGACAGCAGTTTTCGAGCCGGTTACGGCAAAAAAAATAAGACTTGTGATTCACAGTGCACAGGGCGGCCATGCTACAATTGCAGAATTAAATCTGTATGAGCCGGTGGATTACGGGAAAGATGATTTAGACAATGCCTTAAAAGAATATGAAAATTATACAAAAGATTCTTATACGGATACCAGCTGGACTGTTTTTGCAGATGCCATAGAAGCTGCTGAGAAAATCAAAAATTACGAAGGCAGTACGATGGAAGATTATCTGTACGCTTATGAACAGGTACAAAAGGCGGCTGCTAATCTGCAGAAAAAACCGGTTACCAAAGAGGCAGATCTTTCTGAAGCAATGAAAGAGATGGAGGAGCAGTTAAAAAGGACAGATGTTTTTTCAGCAGCTTCTATAAAGGAAATGCAGGAAGCGCTTGCTCATGCCAGGGCGGTTTTAGGAAAAACACAAGGGGCTGCATTGGAGGAAATTGCACAGGAAATAGAGGCTCTTCAAAATAAACTGGCATCTGTTGCAGATTTTGAAATGAAAGAGAAAAAAGCAGGTCTTACTGCTGCAATAGCAGAAGCGAATAAAGCACTGGAAAATGCATCTGCATATACTCCGGATTCCATAGCGAAGCTGAAAACGGCTGTAGATAATGCAAATGCTGTTCTTTCAAAAAATGCGACATTAGAGGAACTTGCCAGAGCATTATCTGAGCTAAGAGGTGTAAACCCTGTTCTTATAAAAGCTGCAGAAGAAGGGCTTTCGGATAGCGATTCATTTGAAGTAAACAGCATGAAATATCAGGTGGTAAGCGCATCAGCCAAAACTGCAAAGCTGGTAAAAGGTAAAGATGCAGCAAAAGTTACGGTTAATACAGTATCTTATGACGGAAATACATACAAAATTATTGAGATTTCTGCCAAAGCATTTAGCGGGTGTAAGAAAAAGCTGAAGAAAGTGACGATTGGCGCAAATGTGGAAGTCATTGGAAAGAATGCTTTCAAAGGATGTAAAAAGCTTGACAGTGTTATTGTAAAAAATAAATCCAGGTTAAAGACGGTCGGTAAAGGCGCGTTTAAACAGACCTCGTCTAAGATTAAGATCAGCCTGCCGAAGAATTTGAGGAAAAACAACAAGCAGAACAGAAAGCTGAAATCACAGCTGAAAGCGGCGGGGATAAAAAAAATAAAGTAAAATTTCATGTATGATAAGGGCGGTCAGATAACAGAGCGCTTCAATAAAAGGCATCATGATTGATATGGATCATGGTGCCTGTATTAATTATCATTGAAGATAATATGCAGTTTTTAACGTGAGATGAATAATTGTTTAACAGGAGGTTTATATGAAAGGAAGTTTTTTAAAAAAGGGAAAGCGGAGTATAAGCGTCATAACCGCAGCCGCTGTGGCTGCTTCTCTGGTTACAGTATTACCGGCATCTTCTTTTGCCGGAGTTACAGATAAGCCGAAAGTGAAAAAAGCCGGCAGTATCTCTGTATCCGAAGAAAATGTGACAGAAAACCAGCCGTTTACGTCATTTACGGCAGGGAGTCAGGGCTTTCGTATTCCCACGCTGATTTCGCTAAATAACGGAGATCTTCTGGGCACTGCAGATGCCCGTTGGGAAAGATATGCCGACGGCGGCGGACTGGATACGATTGCTTCCGTATCAAGTGACGGCGGCAAGACATGGCACTACAGTTTTCCGTTTTTCTTTCCGGACAGCAACGGATTTTCCGGACAGGATACGAAAGCGCCTTACTGGAGCAATGCCACTACGATTATTGATTCCTGTATT
>CAOKHR010000043.1 GCA_948468325.1 uncultured Lachnospiraceae bacterium
TGCGGAAGAATACAGTACAGAAGAAATGAATGAAGTTTATGACGGAATTTTTGTAAAGAAGATGATATTGTTTGCCGGAGAAACTGTCCGATATAATATTTCAGAGGAAATTGACGGCCGGATGGAAGCTGTGAAAAGCGGCAGAATCGAATGCGGCCTGACGAAAGAGCGAAAAGAAGAGGGTCGTTATCACCGGCTGAATGAGATGCTGTCGAAAAAAGCCCTGAATGATACGGACGGGCTGGATGCAAAGATTCGGGAATATGAACAATTAGACAGCATAACAGAGAAGATGTTTACCATAATAAAATAAACCGGAGACAAATAGTATGGCAGAGAGATATGTTGGAATTGATTTGAACGAAAAATATGCGATGATCAGTTATTATGCACAGGGAATGTCAGAACCGGGGACATTCAGTATGGTAACCGGAAGTGAAATTTATCAGATTCCCGTATGTGTTTCCAGAAAAAAGGGAACCGGTCAGTGGCTTTACGGAGACGAAGCAAAAAAATATGCCAAGGAAGAAAAAGGATGCTGCATTGACGGTTTACTGAAAAAAGCCCTGTCGGCGGAGCCGGTGGAAATGGACGGAACAATTTATGATTCTTCGGAGCTTTTGTTTATATTTTTGAAAAAACTTCTTGGCTTATGGCAGCAGGGCGGGGGAGAAGTCTGGCCCCAGAGGCTTGTCATTACTTCCGAGAATATGAATTTAGAACACAGGAAGCTTTTGGGGCTGTTTGCCGAATGGTTAAAACTTCCCTCCGAGCGTCTTTTGCTTCTGGATTACAGAGAAAGTTTTTATTATTATGCATTGAGCCAGCCCTCCGAGCTTTGTGTACATGATGCAGTGCTTTATTATTATACAGTCGGAAAATTATTCTGCTGGAAATTAAACCATGACAGAAGGACGGCACCGCAGGTAGTTACCATAGAAGAAAAACGTTACGACGCCATTTTAAAAGAGCGGGACGAAGAATTTGCGGATATTGCAGAAGAATCGCTTTCCGGAAATATCGTTTCTTCTGTTTATCTGATCGGCGACGGATTTGACGGGGAATGGATGAAAAAATCTCTCGCCGTTATCTGCAGGGGCAGGCGCGCATTTATGGGAAAAAATCTTTTCAGCAAAGGCGCCTGTTATGCGGCGGCAGTAAAGTCGGGACAGACGGACTGGCCGTATGTTTATATGGGGGACAACGAGCTGAATATAAATATCAGCCTGAGGGTAAAAAATCGGGAGAAAACGGAATTTTTGTCTTTAATCACAGCCGGAGAAAACTGGTATGAAGCGGGCGGGGAGTGCGAGGTAATCTTAAGCGGAAGCCACACGGTGGATTTCTGGTTCCAGCCCCCGAGAAGCAAAGAAGCCGTTGTACGCTCACTGGAGCTTAGCGGTTTGCCCCAAAGGCCGGATAAAACAACGAGGCTAAGAATTTCTGTAAAACCGATAGCGGCAGATAAGATTCAGTTCCGCATTATGGATATGGGATTTGGAGAGATTGCAAAGGGTTCGGAACAGGTTTGGGAATATACGATTGCCGTTTAGGAGGGAAAGATGGGAGAATTGCTCTTATGCAGCCATGGACTGGCTTCTGTGCCGTATTATATCGAGGATATTGCGTTAAATGTATATTCTCTGGAAGAAATGTGCTGTTATTTAAAACAGAATATTGAGCTGGTAGAGCCTTCTTTTATGGATGATGAGCTGATTTACTGGATTCAGACAGAACTGAAATTGCTGCCGCTTGCAAACCGGCTGCAGAAGTTAAAATCAAACGGGGGGAGTTTGTCGGAATTTGTAAAGACGCTGGCAGAAGGATGCAGCTACTGCACCAGGGAAGAAATTGACAAGATGCAGGAAGAAGTAGCCGATTTTGAAAATAAGAGCGAAACAGAGTGCAGGAAAATACGGGCGGACAGGCTTTTGCAGAAAAAGAGATATTGTGCCGGTATTATAGAATATAAAAGGCTTCTGGATATTCCGGGCGTGAGCGGAATGCTTGCGGGAAATATCTATCACAATCTGGGAACGGCGTATGCCAGGCTTTTTTTCTTTCAGGAAGCAGCAGACTGTTACAAAAAAGCATTTGAAAGAAATAAAAATCCTCTTTCCCAAAAACAGCAGCAGATGGCGGAAAAACTTGCCGGGGGAATGGTTCTGCCCGTAAAAGCTGCGGCTGAAGATGATGTTTTGCCAGATGACAAAATAAAACAATGGAAAGAATCATACGTAAGAGACTGCAAATAAGAAAGGTTTAGGCGATGGGATTTTTTAAGAGAAAAAAGAAAAAGAGACAGGAAGCCGAAAGAATCCGGCAGGAAAATTTAGATGTTATGCCGGAGGGCTTTTTAGGCGATGGGTCTGACAGTGCGAAAAAAGTGCAGAGTTATATTATGAGCTGCTGTGAACAGATTGCGGAGACGGGAAAAGAGATTAAGGAAGAACAGGCGGAATACAGGATTATTACAGATTATCTGAACGATATTGAAGTGCTTGAAAATCTGCCCGAGGAAGAAATGTCAGAAATCCGCAGCACGGCAGAAAATGTGAGGAATCTGAATAAGCAGAGAGATGCGTACCAGAATGCCGAAAAGAAAATTTCGGATGCACAGTTTGTTCAGATGCAGCAGGAAGAGGAGCTGATACCAAACGCTATCAAGCGTCTGCGCTCCAACGAAGCTTATCAGGATGCCGTAAAAAGAGACATGAATTATCTGGAAGGAGAAAAAACAGAATGGCATTACAATAAATATGGGCTTGTCCGCCAGCAGAAGATTTTAAAAAATCTTTCCTTTGTGCTTTTTGCCGTATTTATAATAAGCATAGCAGTGCTGTTTGTGCTGCAGACAGGATTTTATGAAGATATTACGTATGCATGGACAATTGTCATTTTTATCGCGGCAGTAAGCGGATTTCTCATTTACCTGAAAATGTCGTATAACCAGACGGAAATTAAGCGTTCCGAAGTAAATATGAATTATGCCATTGAACTGCTGAATAAAGTAAAATTTAAATATGTCAATGTTACAAATGCGGTAGAATATGCCAGGGAAAAATACCATGTAAAAAATGCATATGAGTTCAACTATCTCTGGGAGCAGTATTTAAATGAAGTAAAAGAGCGTGAAAAGTTCAGACAGGCAAATGAAGATCTGGAATATTTCAATTCAAAATTAGTGAGGCTGTTAAATCATTACCGTCTGTATGATGCCGGCGTCTGGGTAAACCAGTCGTCTGCCCTGATTGATAAAAAAGAGATGGTAGAAGTAAAGCATAATCTGATTGTGCGGAGGCAGAAACTGCGTTCCCGGATTGACATTAATATGCAAAGCATCAAAGACAGGAGAAAAGAGCTGGATGCAACTTTAAGAAGAGAGAAAATGAATACACCTGAAATTCGAAATATTATTCAGTCTATGGACGGCAGTATTTTATAGAAATTGTGGACAGGGGCGAATTCATAACGGTATTAGATTGGAGGAAAAATGAGTAAAAGGGACCAGGCGAAAGAATTGTTTTTAGAAGGGTATAATTGTGCGCAGTCTGTGGCAGGGGCTTACGCAGAAGAAATGGGTCTGGATTTTGATATGGCTGTGAAAATGTCGTCCTCATTTGGCGGAGGCATGGGCAGAATGAGGGAAGTCTGCGGAGCGGTCAGCGGAATGTTTCTTGCGGCAGGAGCAATATACGGGTATGGGAATCCAAAAGATTTTGAGGCAAAAAAGGAACATTATAAAAGAATACAGCTTTTGGCGGAAAGATTTAAGAAAGAGACGGGAAGCATTATATGCCGGGAGCTTTTAGGTGCGGACGGAGAGAATACGGATTATGTGCCGGGCAGGCGGACGGATGAATATTATAAAAAAAGGCCGTGTGCGGAAATGGTTTGTCTTGCGGCAGGGATTTTGGAAGAGTATATAAAACAGAATGAAGAATTTTCAGACACGTTCTAGTGTGTAATCAGATAATTCTGGAAATACAAACAGAAAAGATGTATAATGTGTATTGAAAACCCATAATGATTGAGAAAGAGAGGATAACGGTATGATATGGAAGAAAAGGTTGTCACTGTTTTTATCAGTAGTGATTGTAATTAGCATGGTACAGATTGTTCCGTCAGATATTTCGGGGGCACTGTCTGCGGCAAATAAAGTTATGGGTGAGAAAAGTATTTCTCCGGGCGCGCCGGATGCATCGCCGACGGATCCGGATGTATCGCCGACGGACCCGGACGAAGAAGTGAAAGAGGCAGTCTTAAGAGATCTTACAGTTTCCTACAATGAAAAAGAGGATACGATTGTTTTAAGGTATCATACCCAGGACTGCAGTTACGTCAAAATTTATCTTGAAGACGGCGGTTACGAGAAAACACTGGAAAATAAATACACAGGAACAGAATATGAGTATGATAAGATTGATGACGGCAGGGCATATACGTTTCGGGTAGAGCCTTATAATATAAAAGATGAAGCCGGCGCATCCGCCAGTGTTTCCTGCGAGGTACCGTTTAAACAGGCGGTTGTGGATGATGCAGATGCAGACTACAATCTGGAAAGACAGGTTTTAATTGTGGACTGGCAGGGGGATAATATTTTATATGCGGATGTATATCAGGATGATGTTCTGATTGGAGAGAGGATACGGGACGGCAGACTGATTTATGAGGTGAAGCTTGAGCCTACCAGTAAGCACACTTACAGAATTGTACCTTACAACAAAAACGATGAAGTCGGTATAGAGAAGAGTTTTGTGCTGGAAGTGGATGACTATGTGGCACGAATTGATTATTTTGTTGCGGAATACGATGAAAATGCCAAAAAAATCCAGATGAACTGGGAATCTACTTATACGGAATATGTTGAAATATACTTAAATGACGAAGTGCTGGCCGAGAAATATACAGGAAAAAGTTTTGTTTTCGACTGTGAACTGCAGCCGGGTGCAGCTTATATCGTTTCTATAGAGCCGTATAATTACAAAGATGATGCGGGCGAAGGCGATGAAGAAGATGTTTCTTTCGGATATTTTGATATTCCGGAGGAATTTTCGGCATCTCTGGTAAATATTCCGATAAAAGACAGGAACGGGAATTATACAGGTTTTGCAAGCCCATCGGTCCAGTTGAAATGGGAAGCGCAGGCGAAAGCGGTTTATGAAATTTACCGTGCCGAAGGTGATGATAAAAGAAGAGCGTACAACTGGATTGCAAATGTAAAAGCGGCGAAAGACGGTATTTATACTTATATAGATGAAAAAGCAGGTTTTAAAACTTATTACTATAAAATCAGACGTAAAATCGTGCTGGACCCCTATACGGAACAGGAACTGTATACGGCTTTGTCCGAGGCAGAGAAAGTAAATGCCGCCGTTCCCAAACCGTCAGTGAAGGCCTGCCTGAATGAAAACGGACAAATTGAGCTGGCGGTAAATTCCGGCAGGGAATTTGTGTCCGGTTATGAGATATACAGAAAGAGCGGCAGTGAAGGTTACAGGCTGATTGCAACGATAACAGGCGATGAATATACGGATGAAGACATCGAGTTCGGAAAGACTTACCGTTATCGGGCAAAGGCTTATTACTACAACCCGGGCACCGGAAAAAAAGCAAAAGGAAAATATTCAAAAGCTGCAAAGGTAAAAAACTCCATCAACAATATACAGGCAGAGGCAGTCTTAGTGTCAGAGGATACAATAAAAGTTTCCTGGACGCCGGCTGCAAATGCCCAAAAGTATGAAGTTTACGTTAAGTCCGGCATGCAGGGGGATTCCTATGTACTCTGGAAAACAACGGACGCCCTGTCTTTGAAAAGAACCGTAAAATCAGGCGGAACGTATTATTTTATGGTCAAAGCTTATCAGACGTCAGAAAACGGAAAGACATATTTTTCCAGTGCGGAAACATCTGTAAAGATGGGATTTGCCGCTCCGCGGGGACTGACGGTAAAAAAGACTGACTATAAACAGAATAAGAACACGAAAATACTGACACAGAAAGATACACTCACCTGGAATACTGTATATGGCGCAAAAGGATACTATCTGGAAGTGTATAATGCAGCAACCAAAAAATATAACAGAGTTGCAAAAATTTCAGGCAGGAAAAATAATTCGTATACAGTATCAAATCCTGTGACAGAAGGAGCCGCACCGATTAAATACCGCATCAGCGCTTATGCGGGCGGAAAGGTGAAAAAGGGCGATATTTTAGAGATTAAGCCCGGACTTGGAAAATCAGAGAAAGTAACTGCCGTAAAATCAGGTTCTAAGGTAAAAGTGAAATGGAAAAAGGTTTTGGGGGCAGAACGTTACCAGGTATACCGTTCCAATGGACGCACCATGATTTTAATCGGTGAAACGGCGGCTTTATCCATTACGGATCAGGGACTGAGCGCGGCTGTTCCTTACAAATATTATGTGCAGGCAGTAAATCTTACACAGAAAATTACCGGTGAAAAAAGCGAACCGGTGAGCTATCTGCAGAACCAGGAGGAAGTTGCAGACTTAAAAGCAGTCAATACATCCGAAGGAACCGTACAGCTTTCATGGAAAGAAAGCAGGGGAGCCCAGAATTATGTCATTTATTATAAAACTTCCGCAAATGCAAAATATGAGAAGGTGACAGAAGTAACCGGCAAAAAAACATCTTTTGAACATAAAAATCTAAAGGCAGGATGTACCTGTTATTATAAAGTAACAGCAAAGCAGACAAACAGCGGCGGTATATTAGTGGAATCCGAGGGCGCTACGGCAGATATTAAGGTAAATAAGTAAATATTACGATGCAACAGGAGTAAGTATGAAAATAGAAGAATACGGACTGGAGAAGCTGGCAGATCCGCTTCTTGGCTGGTTCAAAGAACATGCGAGAGTACTTCCCTGGAGGGAAGACGCGACTCCTTACCGTGTATGGGTATCAGAAATTATGCTGCAGCAGACGAGGGTGGAAGCCGTCAAACCTTATTTTGAAAGGTTTATAAAAGCTCTTCCGGATATAAAGTCTTTAGCTTTCTGCAGTGAAGAACAGCTTTTGAAATTGTGGGAAGGGCTTGGATATTATAACCGTGTGAGAAATATGCAGGCCGCTGCAAAAACTGTGATGGAAGAGTATGGAGGCAGACTTCCTGCATATTATGATAAATTGTTAAAGTTAAAAGGAATCGGCCGCTATACGGCAGGGGCGATTGCTTCTATCGCGTATGGCATACCGGTTCCGGCAGTTGACGGAAATGTGCTGCGGGTAATTTCAAGGGCAGCGGCAGACGGCAGAGATATTATGAAGCAGTCGGTCCGCGCCAATATGGAAAAACAGCTGGCAGGCATAATTCCGAAAGATAACGCCGGAAGCTTCAATCAGGCGCTTATGGAATTAGGAGCTACTGTATGTCTGCCGAACGGCGAACCGAAGTGTACGCAATGTCCCTGGAAAGATTTATGCATTGCAAAAAGAGACGGATTAATCGGAAGCATTCCGGTAAAAAGTAAATCCGCAAAGCGCAGAATAGAAAACCGTACGGTATTTTTAATCTGTGACGGAGACAGAGTTCTGCTTCGGAAAAGACCGGAACGGGGACTTTTAGCGGGAATGTATGAATTTCCGAATGAAGAAGGATATTTTAGTCAGAAAGAAGCAGTTTTATATGCAAAAAAATATCAGCTTCTTCCGCTTAAAGTAGAAAGGCTTACCGATGCAAAACATATATTTTCTCATGTGGAATGGCATATGAGAGGGTACCTGATCAGGGTAGAGGCGCTGGAGGATGGAGAAAAAAGATTACTGTTTGCAGGCGCTTCTGATTTTAAAGAAAAATATCCGATGCCTTCTGCTTTTGCAGCTTATGCAGAATGTTTAAATATTTTTCTGGGTAAAAAGAGGGAGCCGGTGTAGAACACCGGCTTTTCATATGAAAAAGATTTTATGATAAGTGAAGCAACTCACTAGTTATTGGGAAGATATGTATAGTATAGAATTGAATTATGAAGACAGTATTTATATAATATGAGGAAAGTGTGAACAATCTATGAATCTTCACTTGTTGCACTAATTTCAGAATTGTGTATAATAAAACAAACGGAGGGTTTTTCTTATTGGAGGTTAATTCATATGTATGACAGTATCATAATAGGTTCCGGTGCGGCAGGGAGCACTGTGGCACGAAAGCTTGCAGAAACCGGAGAGAGAAAAGTGCTTGTTCTGGAAAAAAGACCCCATATCGGCGGCAATTGTTATGACAGGGTGGATGACTATGGCATTTTAATCCATCAATATGGTCCGCATATTTTTCATACAAGTGAAGAAGATGTGTTTCATTTTCTGTCTGAATTTACAGATTGGTATCTGTTCGGCCATGAAGTAGCAGCGAATGTGCATGAAAAGCTGCTTCCGATCCCCTTTAATCTAAATACTCTCTATCAGGTATATGAACCGGAAAAAGCAGAGGAATTAGAGCAGGTTTTAATAAAGGAATACGGAATGGGCAGCCGTGTTCCGATTATACAGCTGAGAGAAAATTCCAATCCGGATATAAAAGCAATTGCCGATTATGTGTATGAAAATATTTTTTTATATTATACAATGAAACAGTGGGGACAGAAACCGGAAGAAATCAGTCCTGAGGTGACAGGCAGAGTTCCTGTGCTTATATCCCATGATAACAGATATTTCCAGGATAAATATCAGGGAATGCCAAAAGATGGTTATACGGCAATGTTTCAGAAAATGCTGGATCATCCCGGCATTACGGTAAAGACATCTGCGGACTGCAGGGATTATCTGACATTTCTGCAGGATAAGGTGCTGTTTTTGGGTGAGGAATTTACAGGAGGGATTATTTACACGGGAGCGCTGGACGAGCTGTTTGACTGCGAATACGGGCGTTTGCCGTACCGCTCTCTGGATTTTCGGTTTGAACATCTGGATCAGGAAAGCTTTCAGGGAAGAAGCGTTGTCAATTATACGGTCAGTGAACCGTATACAAGAATCACAGAATTTAAATATCTGACGGGACAAAAAGATACCAACGGAACGACAATCGTAAAGGAATATCCTTTTGCCTATACGGGGGCGGAGGGGGAAATTCCCTATTACGCAATTTTAAATGACGAAAACCAGACGCTTTATCAGAAATATGCAGATAAAATACGTCCGTTTCAGAATGTGTATTTGCTGGGGAGACTTGCAGAATATAAGTATTACAATATGGACGCCATTGTAAAAAAGGCATTACAGCTGGCAGATGAGATAAGGAGATAGCAGATGAAATTATTAACAATAGCAATCCCATGCTACAATTCAGAAGACTATATGGAAAATTGTATCAAATCTCTGCTTCCGGGCGGGGATGATGTAGAGATACTCATTGTGGATGACGGTTCGAAAGATATGACGCCGGAAATCGCCGATGCATATGAGAAAAAATATCCTGGTATTGTACGGGCTATTCACCAGGAAAACGGCGGACACGGAGCCGCGGTAAATACAGGCATCAAAAATGCCGCCGGACTTTTTTTCAAGGTTGTAGACAGTGACGACTGGGTCGACCAGGCAAGCTACCGGGCGATTCTTGCAAAATTAAAAGAACTGGCAGGCGGAAGCGAAACGCTGGATATGATGATCAGTAATTTTGTATATGAAAAAGCCGGCGCAAAACATAAAAAAAAGATACGCTATACATTCGCACTTCCGCAGAACAGGCTGTTTCGCTGGGAAGATACGAAGCATTTTATGAAAGGGAAATATATTCTGATGCACTCTGTCATCTATCGTACGCAGCTTTTGCGGGACTGCGGGTTAGAGCTGCCGCGCCATACGTTTTATGTGGACAATATTTTTGTGTATCAGCCGCTGCCGTATGTAAAAAATATGTATTATATGAATGTAGATTTTTACAGATACTTTATCGGCAGAGAAGATCAGTCTGTCAATGAAAAGGTTATGATCGGACGGATTGACCAGCAGATTAAAGTGAACAAGCTTATGGTGGATTTATATGATTTGTGGAAAATTCCAAACAGGAAGCTGCGCCGCTATATGTTCAATTATCTGGAAATTATTACAGTTATTTCCACGGTTATGCTGATTCGCTCCGGAACGGAGGAAAATCTGGAAAAGAAAAGAGAGCTGTGGAAATATATTAAGCAGCAGGATATTCGCCTGTTTCACCACCTGCGTTCGGGAATTATGGGAAATACGATGAATCTGCCGGGAAGGAGCGGAAGGAAGATTTCCATTGCCGCATATAAAATTTCCCAGAAAGTAGTAGGTTTTAATTAAGAAAAAAAACGGACAGGATATGCGATAGAAGTTTTTGACGCATTTCCGGTCCGTTTTTTATTTGTGAAGTGCGCAAGGGATAATATGCCGCCGGGAATGCAAAGTGTGAAAAGTTGTCGCGGGTACTTGACAAATACCCCCATGGGGTATATTATAAACAGAAAGAAGAGAAATGAGGTATAGATATGGGGGAAGAACGGGAATGCTGTCTGCATAAGACAAAAGAACGTTCCGAAACAGAATACAAGGACTTAATTCACCGTTTAAACAGAATTGAAGGGCAGGTGCGCGGCATCAGAGGAATGGTAGAGCGGGATGCATACTGTACGGATATTCTGGTGCAGGTGGCGGCAGTAAATGCGGCATTAAACAGCTTTAACCGTGTCCTGCTGGAAAACCATATTAAGACATGTGTCACAAGAGATATAAAAGACGGGAAGGAAGAAACGGTAGATGAGCTTCTTGTTACTTTAAAGAAATTGATGAAATAGAGGTGATTTTTTTTGGAACAGTATACGGTAACAGGCATGAGCTGCGCTGCGTGCAGCGCGCGTGTGGAAAAAGCAGTCGGCAGGGTGTCGGGAGTGACATCCTGTTCGGTCAGCCTTCTTACCAATTCAATGGGCGTGGAAGGCAGCGCATCGGAGACAGAGATTATACAGGCAGTGGAAGAGGCCGGTTACGGCGCTTCCATAAAAGGAAAAGAAGTAAGCAGTGCGGGGGCTGCAGATACAAATGAAGACATCTTAAAAGATAAAGATACGCCGGTATTAAAAAAGAGGCTGCTTGCATCTGTCGGCTTTCTGTTGGTTCTGATGTATATTTCTATGGGGCATATGATGTGGAACTGGCCGCTGCCGGAATTTCTCGCATCCAATCATATTGCAATGGGACTGCTTCAATTACTTCTGACAACCGCTGTTATGGTAATCAATCAGAAGTTTTTTATCAGTGGATTTAAAAGTCTGTTTCATCTTGCGCCGAATATGGACACATTGGTTGCTTTGGGTTCAGCCGCTTCGTTCGGGTACAGTACGTATGTCCTGTTTGCGATGACGGATGCGCAGGCAAAAGGCGATCTGGATCTGGTTATGTCTTATATGCACGAATTTTATTTTGAATCTGCAGCCATGATACTGACGCTGATTACCGTAGGAAAAATGTTAGAAGCAAGGTCAAAAGGGAAGACAACGGATGCCCTTAAAAATTTAATCCGGCTTTCTCCTAAGACGGCGACTGTTTTAAAAGACGGAAAAGAAACGGAAGTTGCCATAGAGCAGGTAAAAAAAGGAGATATATTTGTCGTTCGTCCCGGAGAAAATATTCCGGTAGACGGCATTGTATTGGAAGGAGCCAGCGCAGTGAACGAAGCGGCGCTGACAGGAGAAAGCATTCCTGTAGATAAGGCGGCAGGCGACGGCGTATCGGCCGCTACAGTGAACCAGTCCGGATTTTTAAAATGTGAGGCTGTGCGGGTAGGAGAAGACACTGCCTTATCACAGATTATCCGTCTGGTCAGCGATGCGGCAGCAACAAAGGCTCCGATTGCAAAAGTTGCCGACCGGGTATCCGGTGTTTTTGTGCCGATTGTAATAGCAATTTCTGTCATTACGATGATTGTATGGCTGTTTGCAGGAGAGAGCGCCGGTTTTGCGCTCGCAAGAGGAATTTCCGTGCTTGTAATCAGCTGTCCATGTGCCCTCGGTCTGGCAACGCCTGTGGCGATTATGGTTGGAAACGGCGTCGGTGCAAAAAACGGGATTATGTTTAAGACGGCTGTATCTTTGGAAGAAACAGGCAGGACACAGATTATTGCCCTCGATAAAACGGGAACGATTACGACAGGAGAGCCGTCCGTTACGGACCTGATACCCGCAGAGGGTATTTCAGAGGAGGAACTTCTTTATTTTGCCGCTTCTCTGGAGCAAAAGAGCGAACATCCCCTGGCATCTGCCGTGTTAAAATATGCAGCCCAAAAAGAGCAAAAGCAGGATGAAGTGGCGGAGTTTGCAGCCGTTGCGGGAAACGGTCTGACAGGAGTTTTAAACGGAATGCGGCTGCGGGGCGGAAATGCGGCTTTTATCCAAAAATATATCGACATACCCCAAAACATAAAAGACCGGTCGGAGGAGCTTTCGCTTCAGGGAAAGACACCGCTGTTTTTTGCAAAAGAGGGGGAACTGCTGGGAATTATTGCAGTGGCGGATGTGTTAAAAGAAGAGAGCGCACAGGCAGTATGTGAGCTTAAAAATATGGGAATTCAGGTCGTTATGCTTACCGGAGACAATGAGCGCACGGCAAAAGCAATCGGCAGTATGGCCGGAGTAGATGAGGTCATTGCAGGAGTGCTGCCGGAAGGAAAGGAAAGCGTGGTCCGCTCCTTAAAAAAGAAAGGCAGAGTCGCAATGGTCGGAGACGGTATCAACGACGCTCCGGCGCTGACCAGGGCCAATATCGGCATCGCC
>CAOKHR010000044.1 GCA_948468325.1 uncultured Lachnospiraceae bacterium
CAGCACTTTACTCATCCTGAATCACCTCCTGATATTTTCGTATTACAAAATACATCACTGTACCCACAGATTCTTTGCTGGTTGCCCAAATTTTGCCGCCGTGGTCTTCAATGATTTTTTTCACAATGGAAAGGCCGATGCCGCTGCCTCCGGTAGCAGAATTTCTGGAAGCATCTGCCCGGTAGAAACGCTCAAAAACATATGGCAGATCCTTAGAAGCAATTCCTCTCCCGTTATCCTCAATTTCAACCTGAATAAAATCTCCGACATCTTTAATCCTTATATTGATAAATCCATGTTCTTTATCTAAATACTTCACGGAATTTCCGATAATATTATTTACTACCCGCTTTAACTGTTCCGGGTCTGCAATGATCATCACATCGTTATCTACATAATTAAAATATGCAAGACCGATCTGCTTTGTCTCCAAATCCATACCGACTTCTTCAATACAGTCGTTAAAATAAGCCGCTACACTCAGCTTGCTAAAGTTATACGGAATCCGGTTTGTGTCAATCTTAGAATACAATGTAAGCTCATTTAACAGTGCGTCCATTTCATTTGCCTTGCTGTTAATCATTCTTAAATACTTCTCTCTCTTTTCCGGAGTATCTGCCACACCGTCCAAAAGCCCTTCCGAATAACCTTTTACCGTCGTAATCGGCGTCTTTAAATCATGGGCAATATTGCTGATAAGCTCTCTGCTCTGCTGCTCGCTTGTCATCTGCTGCTCCGAAGATTCTTTCAGCCGCTTCCGCATCGCTTCAAAGTTTCCGCAGAGTTCACTGATTTCATCATTTCCCTCGCACTCAATCGTAAAATCCAGATTGCCATTCTGGATATTTAAAGTCGCCGCTTCCAGATTTTTAATCGGGCGGATAATTCCCTGATAGATCCAGATAATCAGCATTGCCGCCGTCAGCAAAAGAATACCTAATACGGAAATGCAAACATCCAGCAGAAGCGCCCGCACTTCAGGCAAAACCTCATAAAATGCCGTCACAATAAAGGCGCTGCCCTTTTTCCCGTCTGTAAATGAAAGATTAATCTGTTTAATCAGAACACTTTTCTTCCCGTCTACGTAAGTTCCTGATACCGGATCTTCTTCATTCTTCCCGTACCCCGGAAGGTCTTCTTCGCTAAGCTCTGTTTCCTCCCCCGCATAAATAATATCGTCCTCTCTGCGAACGATAAGATAAGAATATTTCTTCTGTAATTCCTGATTCATCTTTTCCAAAAATTCCAGTTTCAGAAAATGATCCGGATTTAAATCAGCTTCTTTTAATAATCTGTTATAATTTGCTTCCGTATACTGGTTTAAAAGCTTTAACGGATTCATAAGTTCCCCGTAGCTTTCCGCTTCAATACCGTAGGTCTGCTCTATTGCTGCAATCTGATATTTCTGAAAACAAAAGATGACAAATACTGTCAGCATAATCGGCACAAATATAATAATGCAAAAAGAAACGGTAAGCCTTGTCTTTAATTTCATGGAAACATCCTCTCTGACGAATGCAAAAAGCGTCTGCCAGACATTTCTATATATGCATGGCAGCAAAAAAACCATAGGGACTAAAAACAAAAGCCCCTATGGTTTATTATAGCATGAAATCCCGTAAATCCTATTAAAAAAATAAAATATATTCTAAATTTTTCATAAACCCGAATTACAGATATTTCTTTAAATCTTCTGCCTTATCTAAGGCTTCCCACGGAAGATTCAAATCATTCCGGCCAAAATGTCCGTACGCGGCAGTAGCTTTGTAAATCGGACGTCTCAAATCCAGCATTTTGATAATTCCGGCAGGACGAAGATCGAAATTCTCCCGGATAATTTCTACCAGCTTCTCCTCAGATACTTTTCCCGTTCCAAAAGTATCTACCATAACGGACGTAGGCTGTGCAACGCCGATCGCATAGGCAAGCTGAATTTCACACTTATCCGCCAGTCCTGCGGCAACAATATTTTTCGCCACATAACGGGCTGCATATGCTGCGGAACGGTCTACCTTTGTGCAGTCTTTTCCGGAAAATGCACCGCCGCCGTGACGCGCATAGCCGCCGTATGTATCTACAATAATCTTGCGTCCGGTAAGACCCGCGTCTCCCTGCGGGCCTCCGATTACAAAACGTCCGGTAGGATTAATAAAAATCTTTGTCTGCCCGTCTACCATATCAGCCGGAAGCACCGGATCCAGAACATATTTCTTAATATCTGCATGAATCTGCTCCTGCGTTACTTTTTCGTCATGCTGCGTAGAAATTACGACTGCCTCTAAACGGGACGGTTTGCCGTTTTCGTCATACTCCACGGATACCTGTGATTTGCCGTCTGCCCTTAAATAAGCAAGCGTGCCGTCTTTACGCACTTTGGTAAGCTGACGCGTCAGTTTATGTGCCAGCGCAATCGGATACGGCATGTATTCTTCCGTCTCATTGACTGCAAATCCAAACATCATACCCTGGTCTCCGGCTCCGATGGCATCTATTTCGGCATCCGTCATCTTATTTTCTTTTGCCTCCAGCGCCTTATCCACACCCATGGCAATATCCGGCGACTGCCTGTCAAGAGCTGTAAAAACAGCGCATGTATTTCCGTCAAAACCTTTTTCGGAGCTGTCATAACCGATTTCATTAATCGTTTTCCGGACAATTGACGGAATATCCAGATTTGCTTTTGTCGTAATTTCTCCTGTTACCAATACAAAACCTGTACAGGAAGCCGTCTCGCAGGCTACACGGCTCATAGGGTCCTGCTCCATGCAGGCATCCAGAATCGCATCGGAAACTGCGTCGCAGATTTTGTCAGGATGGCCTTCTGTTACTGATTCGGATGTAAATAATCTTTTCTCCATTGTAAATATCTCCTCTCAAAATTATTTTTCGACTTAACTCTAATCATCTCTCTTTTCAAACGCCTGCCTCCGGCAGTTTTTTGTGTACGGTAACACAAAAAATCCGCTTGAAATAAGCGGATAAGATTTTCTGTCGTCAAAATGTAATCCACTTATTGTTCGAATTCTTCGCTCAGGTTGGCACCTTCCTGCTGAGGGGTTGCCGTGACTTCACAGATCCTATGTATCTCCATCACTCTGAATAAGGGAAAGCTATATGATTAAATTTTAAATCGTTTGATTCTGTAAGTTAAAGACTACGCTCTTTTTTTGTATTTGTCAAGCATACAGCTTTATTTTATAAATAATTTATCAATAACCATTGCGGCATTTTCAGATTTGTTTTATAATTATGTTAAATAATTTGACTATTTAAATTTTATTATAACGATAAAGGAGCGTACCATATGCAGACCATCAAAACCTCGCTGTTAAGGGAAGGCATGATAACTGCCGCACCAGTTATGACGAAAAAAGGTCTTCTTGTCGTCGATGAAGACATTACACTGACTAATGCCTCGATTGCCCGAATTGCCTTTTATGACATTAACCGGGTGGAAATCCACGATTATACCGAACCGGAAGAAAATGAAGACGAAAGTACATCGGAACCCACATACTCTCAGAGAATCACAAGTTCTCCTGAATTCGGACAGTTTCAGGAAGATTACACCAGGGCTGTAAATGATTTAAAAAATATCATATCGTTCATTCTAAACGATAATAATATGCCGGAAGAATCAAAAATCTGCCAGACAATACGGCCGCTGCTGAAAGAAGCCGACTCTTCTATTGAGATGTTCGATTTCCTGCACAATATGCGAATGAACAATGACAGCATCTATGCACATTCCATAAACGTTGCGTTAATCTCAAATATGCTCGGCAAATGGCTGAAACTTTCTGAAGCGGATTTGAATACACTGACAGCAGCCTCCCTGCTTCATGACATAGGAAAGACAAAAATTCCGTCAGAAATTCTGGATAAACCTGACAGATACACAGACGAAGAATTTGCTCTTGTCAGAAAGCATCCAACCTTTGGATATGAGATTTTACTTCCATTTGAGCAGCTGGATCCACGCATCAAAAATGCCGCTCTGATGCACCATGAACGCTGTGACGGCAAGGGTTATCCCCAGGGTTTAAAACACTGTGAAATGGATGATTTTTCACAGATTATTGCAATTGCAGACGTATACGATGCAATGACGGCAGCAAGATCCTACCGATCACCGCTCTGTCCGTTCCAGGTAATTGCCGATTTCGAGCTGGAAGGCCTTCAGAAATATAATCCCAGATATATTCTGACTTTCCTGGAACGTATTGCCTACACATACCAGAACAACCGTGTACTGCTTACGGACGGCAGAAGCGCAAATATCATTATGCTTAACAGACAATTCCTCTCACGCCCCATTGTCGGCATCAAAGGAGGCACTATTGATTTATCCAAAACACCGGATCTGCGGATCCAGTCTCTCTTATAAAAGCATCGAAAAATCCCCGAAAATTTAAAATTTCCGGGGATTTAATTCTAAATATCTTTTCTTATTTCATTTTCGCTTTCTTGCTTACGCCCGCAGACTGCAGTTTCTTTAACAGACTCTGGCGTTTGTTCTTCTTTAATCCTTTTGGCATCTGAACCTTTACACCTTTGGCCGCCGTCTTTTTAAATGCGGTTTTATCCACTTTTTTAAAACTCTTGCATTTTAATACAATCGTCTTTAACTTGCTGCAGTTATAAAAAGCTTTTTTGCCAATCGTAGTAGCTTTGGCTCCGATTGTAACCGATGTAAGATTTTTACAATTAACAAAGGCCTGTTTGCCAATTGTTGTTACATTAGCGCCGATAACAACTTTCTTTAATGTCTTAGAACCTTTAAATGCATTTGCACTGATTTCCGTAACGGTAAACGTCTGATCCTTAATTGTAACGCTTGGAGGAATCGTAATATTCGCTTTCGCCGCCCCCGAAACTGCTGCCGTTTTAGCCGTCACATCTGTCACCGTATATGTAATGCCGTCAACAGTTTCACTGTAGCCTGCCTGGATTGGAGCCGGAACCGGATTCGGATCATCCTGTCTGAACTCTTTCATTTTCAGTTCATTCTGAGCCGTCTGCAGATTTTTCAGCAATACAGCCAGTTCGGATTCTGTTGCATTTTCAGGAGCATTGACTGCCGCCTGATATGCGTCATAAAACTTTTTCCAGGTCTCCGGCGTATATTTGCTTTCTTCAGTAGCAATAATTCCTTTCGCTGCGTCAATTCCGGCTTTCAGATTTTTTGACGCGGCATTGTATTTTTCTTCTGCCAGAGCTTTGCTTGCATTCACCAGAGCTTTCATGGCAGCTTTCACTTCCGCAATATCCGTATCCGCTGTAATATCCTGTGCACGATTATATGCATTTTCAAATTCTTCCCATACCTGAGCCGAAATTCCGTCATGCGCCGCCTCATAATCTTTTTTTGCAGCCTGCACAAAATTATTCAGATCCTCTGTGATTTCCTCTTTTGTCATAGGCGTCAATGACGCAACCGCTTCCTGCAATGCATCCGTCGCTTTTATCATACTGCTGCTGTTTGCACCCTTATTGTTTATAATCTTCCGGCTTTCTTCATAAGCTTCTTTCAGTGCCAAAGCTCCTTCTTCCTTATAAAAAAGCAGATCATCCATGATCTCCGAAGCGTTTTCATGCGCTTCTTTCAGCGGCTGATATATATATGCATACACTATCTCCGTCTTTTTATGATTCGGATTATTCGCACAGGTATAGACAAGCTCTCCGTCCTCTGTCTCCGTAACGGCTTTCACAATCTCCGGCCCGCCCCATGCATGGCTGCCATACGCCGGAATCACGCTTCCTTTCTGCAGCAATATACCGCAGCCCGGATTTGTGCAATAAGTATCGCCGCTGTATCCGTCTTCCATACAATCTGCTTTTATCACGCCTTTAACAACTGTCGTCCCATGCTCACATTCAGCGCTTGTAACTTTAAAACGGTATATAATTCCATCTACTACAACGCTGGCTTCTCCCGTCTTTATCGGTGTAACCGTAACCGTAAGGGTCTTTCTGGCAAGTTTCGTCTGATTGGACGTCCCGTTCTTCGGATAAAGCACCACCACATTGTTGTCGTCGTATCTATAGGCAATCAGATATTTTTTTCCGGAAGTAATACTCGCGACAGATTTATATCCCGGAATAACATCGTTGTCTGAAACAGACTCCTGTTTTTCCAAAAGCTCCAGCTCAAAGCTTCCGGTTTTATAATTTGCATCGTAATTAGTACTTGCGTTAAAATTCATAGCGCCCGTATAGAAAAGCACATACCGCTTTCCCTGTGTATTGCAGATACGGAATTTCCCATCCACCGGCGTTACCATCATATTTGCCGAACCGGATCCAAAGAAATTGTTTATGTCCGTATTTTTCAGATAAGTGTCCGTCGCCTCATTGTGAATGCTGTACGTTGTGCCGGAACCGGTAAAAGTAAATTCCGCATCCGAAAAGCTGATTTCCGGATCAGATTTAATCGAGAAACTGTTCAGGGTATCCGCCTGATTGGAAACATGTTTAAACAATTTCCAACTGCCGTCTACTTGAGATGTCACCTGTATGGCGTCTCCCGAAACTTCGCCGGGTTCTAATGCAGCGTCTTCTATAATATAAGGCTCATTATTGGCAGGCAGATAAACCGTATTGTCCGTTACATAAACCTCATATATCATCCCGTCAATGACTGTCTCCGTATAACCTGCGCCTGTTCCGGTAATTGTGATCTCTTTCCTGCCTGCTTCGCTTTGGGTTGTTATCTCTGCGATTTCCTCATCCGCTTCTTTCGCAATCAGGAAATCATCTTCACTATCATAAGTTCTGGTATATGTTTCTCCCTTTTCCAGCCGTACCTTAATGGATGCCCCTTCAATCACTGCCCCCGGAGCAATATCCAGTATGCTGAATTTATCAAATATAAACGAAATACCGTCCTGCCATCTGTTTGGTTCCCAAAGAAGCGCTACCGTACCGTCTTCCATTTCCGTCAGACAGGAATAAACGTATCCTCCCTCTGCGTCCGGAACGGCAAATTCACTAAAAAGCGTCATGGTATTATCTTCCGGTTCAACCAAAAAGATGAAGATCTTTCCCTTTGCACGCGCTCCTCCTGTCGGACATCCTACGAGAATTGCCTGTTTGCCATTGATTTTTTTCGAATAACTAATGGCGGTTACATTACAGGTGCTTGTCGAACCGACCTCTGTTATAACGGAAGTCTCTTCCATTTCATATTTTCCTGTTTCCGGATCTTTCTTCGCATCCGCATAACAGATTTTTCCCCTATTGCTGCGTGCAAACATACGCAAAGTACCGTCTTCCAGCTCGACAACCTCATTTTCCGAAGTCCAAAAGCCCCCATTCTCCGTTCTCTGCATATCTTTTGTACGTTCCCACGTTTTGCCGTTGTCCGTAGAATATACGATGCTTGCGTTTTCTTCGTCTCCGCCATGGTCATAAAACCCAATCGCCATGTCTCCTGAGCTGGTTGAAATTCCCCGTCCCGGAGATACTAAAAGCGCCCTGTCTTTTGGCATTTTATTCTCTGCATTTGCATCATTCCGCTTAATCTGATCCGTAAGGTCACGCGGATGCTCCCATGACTTTCCGCCGTCTTTCGAAGTAATCACCCAGAGATAGTCGGTATTGCCAAATACATGGTAAGACGAATCCTTATAGAATGCATTCTGCTGAATTTTCATATCGCTGTTGTTGACTACCGTAGATCTTTCCAGATTATCAACGAATTCACCGTTGCTGCAGCTATAGAGATTATACCATTCATCCACTCCGAATCCTGTTGGGCTGCCGTCTGACCGTTTTAAAATCTCCGCGTATCCTTCTTCATTCAAATCCCCGATATAATACGGATAACTCTCCAGATCACCATCTGTCGGTTCCACCCTGCAGCTTGTATCCCAGTTTGTTGTGATTGCCTGATAGCGGCCCTCATCCTTTCCGTTATCCACGTTAATATAACCGGTACCCACTCCCGGATTCCGGTAACCGTTCATCGTCGTTCCTCCGGTAGGGTTTACATCCGCGATAAAGTAAATGGTACCGTCCGGCCCCTCTAAAACGCCAGGGTCAATAATCGTAGTAGCCTTGGTTCCCGCATAGCCGTAGCTGTCCGGAAAATAAAAAGGAAAACTGTAATGCCATGTCTTTCCGCCGTCCTCGGACACGGAAGCGATAGAATCTATACCTCCTCCGTCATTGGCAGTTTCCCATCTGGCGTCCGCTGTGGCCAGAATACTTCCGTTTTGCAGCGTAATTAACGCCGGTATACGGAAATTCTCACAGCCGGCCGTCCACTGCGCAAAAGGCTCGTTATAAGTAAGCGTATCCTCGCTTGCGCTTATGCTTCCCGCTTTTGTCATAATCGGTATCTGCGGCCGCTCTGCTTCCTCTTCTGCCCTGACAGAAACCGGCAGGGCCGGTATGGCGGAAGCCGCCAGAGCAAAAATCAGGCCCGTACTTAAGCTTTTTCTGAAAACTGATTTTACTGTGGTTTGTTTCATAATTTATCCTCCAATCCTTTATTTTTCACATAGTTGTCCTGGCACTTTATTTCAGGCCCTTTTTTATACCTGCCTGCCGGATCTGTTTTATCAGCTTACTTTTCTTCTTCAAATCTTTTGGCAGTTTAATGCTGATTTTGGGAGACGTTTTCTTAAAAGCGCCTGATTGAACTTTACTTAGTCTGGACTTTCCTTTTACAATTACTTTTACAAGTTTTTTACTGTTGTAAAATGCCTTTTTCCCAATCGTTTTTACATTTTTGCCGATAGTTACCGTTTTGAGATTCCTGCAGCCGGAAAACGCAGAATTTCCGATGCCAGTTATATTGCTGCCGATTTTCACCGTACGCAGTTCTTTGGAACCTTTCCATGCATTTGCCTTAATTGCGGTAACTTTAAATACCATACCCTGAATCGTAACGTTATCCGGAATCGTAACATCTTTAGCTGATCCGCCTGCCGCGGATACCGTTTTTGCAGACAGGTCTGTCACTTCATAGGAAATATTGTCAACCGTCTCTGCATAACCTGCTGTAATCACCGGCTTCTGTTCTTCCGCCTGCACATGCTGCTTCTTTTCATCCTCCAGCTTCCCGTAAGCCGCATTAAGCCTGCCGAACAGATTATCCAGCTCCTGTGCCGAAGCCGTTCCCGGCTGCCCTAAAAGCTTTTTCGCCTCTTCATATGCCGTCTTAAAATCCTGCCATGACGCCATTTGCGTGCTCTGGCTTTTATATGCTGCCTCAGCCTGCGCCAACAATGCTTTCAGTGTATTTTCAGATTTCGTAAGTTCCGCGTCTGTTACGGTAAAATGATAAACAACACCTTCTACTGTCACATCTGCATTTCCCCTGGCATCCGCCGTAATCAGAAATCCTCTTTCTTCGGGATTTACAAGCTTCGTGGAATTTCCCAGGCCGTTTTCCGGATACATCACAAATACGCTGTCATTCCAGATATATGCAATCAGATACGCCTTTCCGTCTGTAATGCTTTCCGCCTCTTTATAACCCGGCAGCAGATCTTCTGCCGATACAGTATCTTTCTTTTCTAAAAGTGTAAGCGCATAATCGGCATGCGTGCCGTAAAGATTTCCTCCGTGTGCAGAATAAGTATTTCCCTTTTTCTCATTTGTTCCATAAGACCTGAAATTCATCTCTCTGTAATAGAACACAAGATTTCCAATCGGCAGGCCGCCGTTTTTGGAAGTAATTGCAAAATTGCCTGTCGCTTGATTTGCATCTGCCCTTGACAGATAGTATTTGCCTTCAGCTGTCCGTTCTGCTTTAATCTTTGCTGCCGTTTCGGAGAAAAAGGCATCCGCCCTTTCCGGATTCGATAAATACAGACTGCCGTGTGAAACATTCCATGCATCCGCCCTGTCCGTTGCCGTAAATGTAAATTCCGCATCCGCAAGCGCAAGTTCTTCATTCGCCTTTTTTGCATAACCGTCCAGTGAAAACGGCCGGTCAGAAACATGGTCAAACAATCCTTCTCTGATACTGTCAATCTTCTGCACTTTCACACTGCCGCCTGTTACCGCAGCTTCTTCCGGCACATCCGCTGTCGGGATAAAATACGTTTCCCCTTTCTCAAGAGTAACGTCAACATCCGCTGTTTCGTATTCCACTTTTATTTTATAATTTATGCCGTCAATAACGGCTTTTGTTTCCCCTTCGCTGACGCCTGTGATTTTTATCACATCCGGATTCACTTTCAACAGCTTGGTATGAGCCGCCGTACTGCCGTTTGCCGGATACAGGATAAATACGCTGCCGTCCGTCCACAGATAAGAAATAATATATTTGCCGCCGTCTTTGATTTCGGATGCCCTGACATATCCCGGGATCACATCATCCTGAGACTCCTGGTCCTGTTTTTCCAATAATACCAGACGTGCCAGTGCAGCATTGTCGGGATCGCTGCCCTGCGCATTAAAATCCATATTCTGCGTATGGAAAAGCAGAGGCCTTGACCCGTCTTTGATGCGGTATGCCATCGTTCCGCCGCTTTGTTCTTCCGGCGTAACCGTTACCGTATGTTCTTCTGTTTTAAACATAGTGCCCGCTTCTTTTTCGTTCGTATAATACATATCCAGGAACTCATTGTAGATCTTCCAGACATTTGCCGTTTCGGTTTCGTAAAATGTCATTTCCGCATCCGATAATGCAATATCCGGATTCCATCCGGAGGAAAAACTGCTTAAGCTGTCCGCCGTATTCGATATATGATCGCACAGATACGTCCCTTCCAAAACTCCTTTTTCCACTTTTGCAATTGTTTCATCCGCATCACCGGAAATTTCGGAATCTTTCCCGCAGGCAAATGCGTACGGTTCTCCTCCCGTTTTCAGTTCCACAGAAACTGCGCTGCCCGTCAGCTCTTCAAAATCATAGGTATCAAAATACATTGTAGAATGATTCGGTTCCCAGAGCATGCCGACTCTTCCGTCTTCTAATTCTGTCAGGCAGGAGTATACAAATCCCGTTTCTCCTCCCGGCACAGAAAACGACTTGTAAAGCGTCATCTCATTCTCCGGAGTGCTGCCGTCTGCCAGAAATACAAATATTGTACCGTTTGCCCTGCTCATACCGGTCAGTGAACCGCTGCCGCTGCCGGGGCAGGAAACGACAATAACCTGCTTGCCGTCAATTTTCTTCGAGTAAGATATAGCAGAAACGTTGCAATTGCTGACACAATTCACATCCGTTCTCACTTCGCTCCCCATCACATATTCCCCGTTATCGTCTTTCGTTATATCGGCATAACTGATTTTGCCGTTATTGGAGCGGTAAAACATACGGAGCGTTCCGTCTTCCAGCTCTACGATTTCATTCTCCGAACTTTTGGTATTCGTGTTCTTTACATCCTCCGTACGGCCCCATGTCTCTCCGTCCTTCGTGTAGAGCATACTTGCGCATTCACCATTCAATGTATTGTACAACCCTATCACGCTGGTTCCGTCCTTTGTCAAAATTCCTTTTCCGGGAGAAACAAGAATTGCGCCTTCACCCGTTGATGCGGGACGTTTCACCTGGTCCGTAATATCACGCGGGTGTTCCCAGGTCTTTCCGCCGTCTTTTGACTGGACTACCCATAGATAGTCGATACTATATACATGGAACATAGAATCCCTGTAGAAGCAGTTCTGCTGAATTTCCTTACTTGAATCGTTGACCACAGTGGAGCGTTCCAGATTATCTATAAATTCTCCGTCTTTATACCGGTACAGATTAAACCATTCGTCTACGCCGTACCCGGTTCCGCTGCCGTCATCCCTTCTTAAAATCTGCGCATACCCATCCTCATTGAAAGAATCCACATAGTAAGGATAGTTTGTCAGGTTATCATCTGTCGGCATTGTCCCCCAGCTTATATCATAATCTTCTGTCAATGCCTGATAACGTTTCCCGTTTACCGTCACATATCCGCTGCCGGTTCCGATCCCCTTATACATCGTCGTACTGCCGGTCGGATTGACATCAGCGATAAAATAAAGCGTCCCGTCGCTGCCTTCCACAACACCTGGGTCAATAATCGTCGTGGCGGCTCTTCCGGAATACCCATAGCTGTCCGGAAAATAAATAGGGAAACTATAGTTCCATGTTTTTCCTCCGTCATCTGATACGGAAGCAACCGAGTCAATTCCGCCGCCATCGTTCCACTCCTCCCACCTGGCATCACCGGACGCCGCCAGCGTGCCTTTATGAGCTCCATTTTGAATCGTAAGCAGCGTCGGAATACGGAAATTCTCACAACCGGCCGTAAACGGCGCAAACGGCTGTTCATATGTAACCGTATCTGCCGAAGCAGGAATACTGCAGGCTTTCTTCACATCCGGTATTTTCTTTGCCTGTTCCGCAATCTCCGGCACAGACTGCGGATAGGATGCGGCTGCTGCCGGAAGCACCGGAATCATAGCTGCCGCTACAGAAAAAGAAATGCCAAAGCCCAATACACGATACCATAAATTACATTGCTTTTTTAAATCCATAAGCCCATCCTTTCATTTCACGTTCTGATATACTTTTATATTTTTATATTATACCGGAAGCTTCCGCTTTTTTCAATTCATTTACGCTTTTCTGCCGTTTAATTGATTTATTTTTTTAAATGCAGACTGTCCACAGAGGGCATCCCAATATGACAAACTCCTGCGGAGTTGTCGCAAAAGGTATTCTTTTCTGACATTGGTA